>JAGALI010000160.1 GCA_017625275.1 Clostridia bacterium | reverse complement strand
AGATTTTTTCTTTTTAATTATCTCTTTTTTGTTGTGATTTCGTGGAGCAATTTATTTGCCATTTCATCGATGCTCATTGAGCCGTGATCAACACCGCCACGTTCACGCAATGAAACGGTTTTACTCTCAAGTTCATTGTTACCAACGATGATAACATAAGGCACCTTTTGTAGTTGAGCCTCACGAATCTTTTTACCCATTGTTTCGTTACGAAGGTCAACCTCAATCCTCATTCCAAGCTCGTCAAGCTTTGCCTTAATTTCGTTTGCATACGCCTCACAGTCGGAGTTGATAGGAACAATAACAGCCTGTGTAGGAGCGAGCCATAGAGGAAGAGCACCAGCATACTTTTCGAGAATAAGAGCAAGAGTTCTTTCGTAGCATCCCAGAGAGGTTCTGTGGATGATATATGGAGTTACCATTTCGTTATTAGAATCTACATATTCCATACCAAATTTCTTTGCAAGAAGCATATCAATTTGAATTGTAACGATTGTATCCTCTTTACCAAATACGTTTTTGCATTGAATGTCAAGCTTAGGGCCATAGAACGCAGCCTCATCAATACCAATCTCATATTCAAGACCGATTTCGTCAAGAAGCTTACCCATGATTTCTTGTGCCTCATTCCATTGCTCTGGAGTTCCCTCGTACTTATCAGTACGATTAGGATCCCATTGTGAGAAGCGGAAGGTACAATCCTCCCAAAGACCAACAGTCTCAAGACAATATTTTGCAAGCTCAAGACAGCCCTTAAACTCCTCAGCCAGCTGGTCAGGACGAAGAACAAGGTGTCCCTCGGAAATCGTAAACTGTCTTACACGAATAAGACCATGCATTTCACCACTATCCTCATTACGGAAAAGAGTAGAGGTTTCGCCAAGACGCATAGGAAGGTCTCTATAAGAGCGCTTTTTGTTAAGATATACTTGATATTGGAAAGGACAGGTCATAGGACGAAGGGCAAAGCATTCCTTAGTTTCATCATTAGGGTCACCTAAAACAAACATGCCATCAAGGTAATGATCCCAGTGACCTGAAATCTTGTAAAGCTCACGCTTAGCAAGAAGAGGAGTTTTTGTCAAAAGATAGCCTCTTTTTTGCTCGGTATCCTCAACCCAACGCTGGAGAAGCTGAATAACCCTTGAGCCCTTTGGCAAAAGGATTGGAAGACCCTGACCAATATAGTCAACGGTTGTAAAATACTCAAGGTCACGGCCAATTTTGTTGTGGTCGCGCTTTTCTGCCTCCTCAAGCATTTTAATGTGTGCCTCAAGCTCCTCTTGATTAGAGAAGGCAACACCATTTACACGGGTAAGCATTTTGTTGTTTTTGTCGTTTTTCCAGTAAGCACCAGAAAGCTTCATAACCTTAAATGCCTTAAGTGCCTTTGTGTAACAAAGGTGAGGTCCAACGCACATGTCAACATATTCACCCTGCTGATAGAAGCTGATAACAGCATTTTCATCAAGGTCGCCAATGTGCTCAACCTTATATTTTTCTCCACGCTCCTGCATAAGGGCAATAGCCTCAGCTCTTGGAAGCGTGAAGGTCTTTATAGGAAGGTTTTCCTTGGTAATTTTCTTCATTTCCTTTTCGATGTTAGCAAGGTCCTCATCAGTAAGCTTTGCATCTCCAAGGTCAACATCATAGTAAAAGCCCTTTTCAGTAGCAGGACCATAAGCAAAAATTGCTTGTGGGAAAAGGCGTTTGATTGCCTGCGCCATTATGTGAGCAGCAGAGTGACGAATCACTTGAAGCTCTTCATTTTTGTCAACGCATTCTCTTACAGAGCCGTCATTTAAAATGATTTTCATATATAAATCCTCCTAGAATAATTTCAAAAATAAAACCCCTGATATCTATAAGATATCAAGGGTGCATAAAACACGGTTCCACCTTGTATTTAACTCTTATCCTTAACGCGGAATACGGCAAAAATTGTTACCTTCTTGCAGCTTGGGAGTGGTCTTCGCAGAAATCGTAATAGGT
>JAGALI010000159.1 GCA_017625275.1 Clostridia bacterium | reverse complement strand
GGAACATCATTTTTTATCCAAGCGCCACCACCGGAGCTTGAGCGACGATAAATTCCATCGGCGCTTTTCCAAAGCTTATGCTCACGCTTGCCCTTCCAAATAACCTGTGGGTCAGGACGAATAAGGATAAATTTACCCCATCTTTCTAGTCTTTCGCCATCTGAGGTATCAAGAAGCTCATAATCCTTCCAGTTTTCTGCTATGTACATTTTATAATCCTCACATTTTATAGTATTTACCAAGCACACTTGAGCCTGCATGTCCTTGACAGATTGCTATTGCCAAGGCGTCAGCTGTATCGTCTGGCTTCGGTGGCTTCGGAAGCTTTAGAATTGAGGTTACCATCGCGATTACCTGCTTTTTCTCTGCCCTACCATATCCAACAACAGCCTGCTTCACCTGTAGTGGTGTATATTCATTTATTTGGAGCCCCTTGTTATGTGCCGAAAGAAGAATTACTCCTCTTGCCTCGGCAACGCTGATTCCCGTCTTTTGGTTGGTGTTCCAAAAAAGCTCCTCAATAGCCATAACCTCGGGCTTATATTTATCAATAATTATGTTCATCGAGTCGTAAATTTGCTTTATTCTATCCTCGACGGGTAAGCCTGCCTTGGTTTGAATAGAGCCATAGCCCATTACACGAAATTGTCCCTTTACGCACTCAAGCACTCCCCAACCGACTATTGCAAGTCCTGGGTCTATTCCCAAAATTACCATGCTTACCTCCTCCAAAAATTATTCAGCATATATTATACCACAAATTATATCGCGTGTCAAACAAAATATTATATATTTTATCGCACGAAAAATATATTTATATTATTATTGATTTTTGTGGCAAGGTATGGTAAAATAATTGTGTATAGACTTTTACTCGATTTTGCTAAAGGGGGATTTTTATGGCTGTTATTCCTGTTATCAATGTTGGCGATATTTTAGAAATGAAAAAGACACACCCCTGTGGTGCAAAGACCTTTAAGGTGCTTCGCACTGGCGCTGATATAAAGCTTGCGTGTACGGGCTGTGCACGCACAATTACTCTTGACAGAATAAAGGTTGAGAAAATGATTAAAAAAATTATTTCAGGCGAGGTTCAAAATGGATAATTCCTTAAATTCAACCCTTCCCTCTCGCAAGCAAAGGGTGCTTGATTTTATAATCAAGACTAAGGATAGAGCCTTTAGATTTCTATATTCTAAAAGATATCTTTATCCTTCGTTTTTAATTCCTGTAGGAATAATGCTTGTTGTATATGTGCTTCTTTCCATTTTCCCATTTGGTCAGCGCTCTATATTAACGCTGGATATGAATGCACAATACATCTATTATTTTGAACAGCTAAGAGATATTTTACTTGGAAATGGCTCTCTTATATATACTTGGGAAAGAACTCTTGGTGGAGAATTTTTAGGCTTTTATACCTATTATCTTGCTTCTCCTCTGTCATTGATTTTGGTGCTTTTCCCATCGTCACTCATTGTAGAGGCTGTTACTATAATGATGCTCATAAAATGTGGCATTAGTGGTCTTTCGTTTGCCATCTATCTTGACTCTACCGGCAGAAAGAGGAATGTGCTATCTTATGCTATGTTTTCGACCATGTACGCACTTTGCGCGTATGCGATGGCATATCAAACAAATACCATGTGGATGGACGCGCTTATGTGGCTTCCCTTACTCACGCTTGGTATCGAAAGGCTTGTGACCGACGGACGCTTCAAGCTTTTCACAATAATGCTTGCTCTTATTATTTGGTCAAATTACTATATTGGCTATATGGTGTGCATTTATACTCTTATCTATTTTATTTGCTTTATTTGTGCGCACAAGGTCTCTGATATTAATAACCTAAAGGAAAGGCATCATATTCCAAAAAGCTTTATAAGAATTGCCATTTGCTCTATCGTTGCGCTTCTTATGGTAGCAATGATTATTCTATGCGCTTACTATTCTATTTCCTTTGGAAAAACAGATGGCGAGGCTGACAAGCTGACCTTCGATTTGAGGTTTGATTTACTTGACCTTATTTCAAAACTTTTTATCGGCTCATACGACACTGTTCGTCCTGCCGGCTTGCCTAATATTTACTGTGGCATTTTGGCATTATTTATGCTACCAATTTATTTCTTTACCAAGAAAATTGCACCAAGAGAAAAAATCGCCTATGGTATTTTAGTGATTTTGTTTATTATAAGCATGTCTGTTAATGCTATTGACCTTATTTGGCACGGGCTTAGCATGCCTGTTTGGCTTAATTACAGATACAGCTTCATGCTTTCGTTTATTATTTTAATAATGGCATACAAGGGCTTTGAGCTTTTTGCTGAGTTTGATTACAAGAGTATTCTTCAAATTGGAGCAGGTCTTATTCTGCTTTTGCTTCTAATTCAAAAGACTGTTCTCTTGCCTCGCTATGACGGTGGTGATGAGGTTTTACTTATGCCTCATTATGAGCTTGTTTGGATTTCTCTTGTCTTTGTAATAATTTATATGGTTGTGCTTTACTACAAAAAAAGAGAAACAGCCAAGCGCATAGGCACCATTGTGCTAACCTGTATTGTTTGCTTTGAGGCCGGTGTTAGCGCCCTTATCAACTGGGGCGAGGAGGTAAATGATGTTGGCTGGGCCAAGCGCTCTGCACATCGTAATTTCAACGACAGAATAGAGTCTACTGTGGACAATCTTCTTGAATACGACACCTCGTTTTACAGAATGGAAAAAACTCTTTTTAGAAAGCCTAATGAAAATTTTGCGCTTGATATAAGAGGACTTTCCTCATCTACATCAACCTATAACAAGGGCGTTATGGAGCTTATGAAAAGATGTGGATTCCCTGCTAGATCTCACTGGAGCAAGTATATTGAGGGTAACGAGGTTGTTGACAGCATTTTTGGTGTTAAATATGTAATTACCGACGATAAAATACCAGTATCTAATCTTTATACACCTGTTGAGGGTGGTGAGAATGGTCTTACTATCTACGAGAACCCTTATGTGCTCTCTCTTGCTTATTGTGTAGATGCTGGTATGAAGGATGCAGATGTAAATGCACCTGTAAGGCATTCCTTCGGCTTCCTTGAATATATGGCATCTAAAATGGTTGCTTCCGAGGATTTGAGGCTATTTAGCAGTTGTGTTTATACCTGCACACAAACAAAAAATTGCTCAAAGAGCTCTACAACCTTCTCTCGTGCTGATTCTAGTGAAAAGGCATCCTTTACCTATCAGGTTACGCCTTACAACACTGGTAGCGTGTATATGTTCCTAAAATCAAATGGCTCGAATGACGAGGCTACATTCTTTGTAAATGGTGTTGAGCTTGGCAAGGTATTTGGCGAGGAAAGTAACCGTATACACAACATTGGTACCTTTGGAAAGGGCGAGAAAATTGAGGTTACAGTTGAATTCAATTCTGACAGAGCCTCAATTGATATGTCTTATCCATTGTTTGTTCAGCTTGAAAGGGACGCCTTTGATGCTACCTTTGCTGAACTTAATGCAGGCGAGATGAAAATTGAAAAATATAGTGACACTAAATTCCAGGGCTCTATTATAGCTGAGGACAATGAAATAGTAATGACGACCATTCCCTACGACAAGTATTGGAATGTATATGTTGATGGTGTAAGGGTTGAGACCTACAAGGTGCTTGATTCTCTTCTTGCATTTGACATAAGCGCTGGTGAGCACGAAATCGAATTCAAATATAGCTCTAAGGTGTTTAATGTTGGAATTTGCATTAGTCTATTCGGACTTGCTTTATTTGTTCTAATGTGTGTGTTCGAGAGAAAATACAGAGAAAAAATGGGCTTTGACTCACCAAAAATAAAGGTTATTGAGCCCGTTTCAATAAATTTTGATGAAAAAACTTTAGAAATTACTAAAAAGGATGACGATATATGATTTATCATGTTGACGGAACGCTAGACTACTGCGAGGTTGGTGGATGCGTTATTGACTGCTGTGGTGTTGGCTATTGGTTATCAATCAGCGACAATACCTATTCAGAGATATGCTCTCATGTTGGCGAAAGAACTAAGCTTTTCACCTATCTTCAGGTTCGTGAGGACGGAGTTGAGCTATTTGGCTTTAAGGACGCAGAGGAGCTTGGTGCCTTTAAGCTTTTGATTACTGTTTCTGGCGTAGGTCCAAAGGCTGCAACCTCTATTTTGTCCTTGCTCTCTCCAGACAAGCTTTACAGTGCTATTTGCTCCGAGGATACTAAGGCTATTTCTCGTGCCAACGGAATTGGTGCAAAAACTGCTGCAAGGGTTATTTTAGAGCTTCATGACAAGGTTTCGAAGATGTACTTTGCTTCATCCTCTTCTATGCCTTCTGCATCGTCGCTTAGTGGTGCCACTATTGTCAAGGGCAAGGGTAATCTTGGCGAGGCGCTTGATGCTCTTATTGTGCTTGGCTATGCGCGCACAGAAGCACAAAGGGCTCTTTCCGGAATCGACCCTACACTTCCTGTTGAAAAAATTATACCACTTGCTCTTGCAAAGCTTATTTGAGGTGTGAATTATGATTGAAGAAGTAGAATTTGACTTTGAAAACCGAATGGTTTCTACTGAAGCCACCAGCGAGGATACAGAAAACGAAATAAGCCTAAGACCTAAGGCGTTTGATGAATATATAGGTCAAGAAAAGGTTAAGGACTTACTTAAGGTTTATATTGATGCTGCTAAGGGCAGAGGCGACGCGCTTGACCATGTTTTGCTATACGGCCCTCCTGGTCTTGGCAAAACTACTCTTTCTGGTATTATTGCTACAGAAATGGGTGTTAATTTCCGTGTAACCTCTGGTCCTGCTATTGAAAAGCAGGGCGACCTTGCTGCTATTCTTACTAATCTTGCGCCTGGTGATGTTCTTTTCATTGATGAGATACATCGTCTTTCGAGAAATATTGAGGAAATTCTTTATCCTGCGATGGAGGATTATATGCTCGATATTATTATTGGTAAGGGTCCTGCTGCAAGAAGCATTCGTGTTCCTTTACCAAGATTTACTCTTGTTGGTGCAACCACTCGTGCAGGACAGCTTACCACACCTTTGCGTGACCGCTTTGGTGTGCTTTTGAAGCTTGAGCTTTACACTCATGACGAGCTTGCTACTATTGTTAAAAGAAGTGCTTCCCTGCTTGGCGTTGCTATTACTGATGAGGGCGCTTATGAAATCGCATCTCGCTCTCGTGGTACTCCTCGTATTGCAAACAGGCTATTAAAGCGCGTGCGCGACTATGCTCAGGTTAAGGGTAATGGCGAAATCACTCTTGAAATGGCACAGCTTTCACTTTCTGCACTTGAAATTGATGAGCTTGGTCTTGACAATACCGATAGACGCATGCTTGAAACCATTATCAAATTCTATGATGGTGGACCTGTTGGTCTTGAAACCTTATCCGCCACCATTGGTGAGGAAAGCATAACTATTGAGGATGTATATGAGCCTTATCTTATGCAAATAGGCTTTCTTAGCCGTACTCCTAGAGGAAGATGTGTTACTCGTCTTGCATATGAGCATCTCGGTATTCCTTATAACAAAATAAATACCACTATTCCAATTGATATTAAGGAGAATTAAAAATGAATGACTTCAAAGTGACATTATGTGATTATAAGAATATTAAAATTGAGCTTGACTCCCCTGCCCCATCAGTTACCGTTGATGAGGTAGAGGCGCAGAAGCAACACATTGCAGACGAATTTGCTGAAATTGTTTCTGTTGACGGGCCTTTACAAAACGGACACACAAGTATTATTGACTTTGTTGGCTCTGTTGACGGAGTTGAGTTTGATGGTGGCTCTGCCCAAGGGTATGAGCTAATTATTGGCTCTGGTATGTTTATTCCAGGCTTTGAGGAGCAAATGGTTGGTATGACAAAGGGCGAAACAAGAATAATTAAGGTTCGTTTCCCTGAAAACTACACCCCTGAGCTCAGTGGTAAGGATGCCGATTTTAAGGTTACTCTGCATGAAATTAAAGTGAAGCTTACAAATGGAGTCGACGAGGGTGTTATTAAAAGATTTACTGAGGCACAGGGTATTCAAGGCATCGAAACTGTTGAGCAGCTTGACAAATTCCTTATGAACGCTATTTACAGAAAAAAAGCAAACGAGGTTGAAAAGGAAATCAGTGCCAAAATCGAAAGGCACCTAATTGAGGGCTGCTCTGTTGAAGCTCCAGAAGCAATTGTTAACGAACAGGTTGAAGGTCAAATAAAATCGTTTGAGAATTATGCAAGCTCAAACGGAATGGAGCTTTCCTCTCTGCTTTCAATGATGGGGCAAACTGAGGCGCAGTTCAAGGAAAGCATTGAAGCTGCAGTAAAAGAAGGGCTTTATCTCAATGCTATTTTCGATGAAATTGCGAGGATAGAAAATATAATTGTAGACGACAACGAAATTGATGAGTTTTACGAGATAAATGCTAAGGCAAACAATACTCCAATTGAGCTTTTGAAGCAACAATACTCAAAGGATATTATAAAAGCTCAGCTTATTGGATATAAGGTTTCCAGCTTTTTAAGAGGTATTGCTACAATTTCTCATAAATAAGAAAAGCAAATGCCGTTTAGGCGTAGCTGATGGCGTGCAGGTGAAAATAGATTAATGAATTGCTATATTTTTGATTTTGATGGTACTCTTATTGATTCAATGGATATGTGGTCGAGGGTTATTTATACCGAGCTTGACAAGCGTGGTGTTTCATATCCCGATGACCTTATAAAAATTGTCACTCCCATGGGGCTTATAAAGGCTTATGAATATGTTGCCTCTCTTGATGAGCGCTTGAGCTTTGATGAGGTGCGTGATTTCCTTGATGAGCGAGCACTGTATGAATATTCTTACGTTATTCAACCAAAGGCAAATGTTATAAAAAAGCTCAAGGAGCTTAAGAGGCTAGGGGCTTCTCTTAATGTTTTAACTGCCTGTACTCATCAATTTTTAGACCCGTGTCTTAAGCGTGTTGGCATCTACGACATGTTTGACAATGTATGGTCTACCGATGATTTAGGAATGGCAAAATCAAATCCCCAAATATTTAAGCAGGTAGCCTCTCTACTAAAAAAAGAGCCTAACGAGTGTTTGTTTTTTGATGACAATATTGAGGCGCTTCGCACTGCTAAAGCTGCAGGAATGAGAGCCATTGGCGTATATGATGAAACATCTGCACTATACGAGAATGAAATTAAAGCCTTCGCCGACGGATATATAAAGGATTTCAACGAAATAAAAAAGCCACTTTAAAGTGGCTTTTTGCTTTTATGGCTTTTTCCTGCGCAACAAAAGTCGTGAAAATGCTTCTTTATTAAATGGAATTAACGGATACAGGTATGAGCGTTTTCCGTTTATGGTAGAGTTTGTGCTCACTAAGAATATACCTATACCAAAGCCAAGGAAAAGCCCCCAAATATCAAGTAGAGCTATTAGAATAAGGGTTATAATTCTTATGAACTTG
>JAGALI010000158.1 GCA_017625275.1 Clostridia bacterium | reverse complement strand
GTAACAACAGGCTATACTGCCGCTGCTGCGGTTGAGGCGATTAAGTATTATGGTGGTCAGGTTGCAGGCATTTGCTCAATATTTGCAACAGTTGATGAATATATGGGATACAAGGTGAATTCCGTGTTTAATCCTAATGACCTATCTAATTATGCATCATACCCCTCACATGAGTGCCCAATGTGCAAAAATGGTGAGAAAATAGATGCGCTAGTAAATAGCCACGGCTACTCAAAGCTATAAATAAAGGACTGTTGCTTTTGCAACAGCCCTTTTGCTTTTATTTTGTCTTGTAGTGCTTGGCTACAAAGGAATCCTGCATATCTATCTTGCTTGTCTTAACAACGGTCGACTTTCTTCTTGAGGTGTCAATTCGCTTTTTAAGCTCGCTATAAAACAGCTCATCATCAAACTCGGAAAGAACTATCTCCTTGCCAAGCCAGGAGGAGAGGTGCATAGCATTTGATATAGTAAGACCATTTATACCCTCTTCGCCCCTTGCAACAAGCTCTGTGCCGTGCAAAATAGCAGAGGCAAATGCATTTAGAACGCCTGCGTGCTGAGGATTTTCTCCATCAGTTTCAACAACAGAAAAGCTTGTTTCAGGAGAAGCAAACGGATTTTCATTAATCCTTGAAAATTCCTTCTCAGTCATTTCATTTTCCCAAAGCTTAAGCTCGCCACCCTCGGCAACAAGCTTACCCTTTTCAAGAAGAATTTCAAAGCGATTAGTTCCAGGTGCATCACCAGTCGAGGTAACAAATACACCTGTTGCGCCATTTTGATACTCAACATAAGCGCTAACATCGTCCTCAACCTCAATGTCATGCCATTTTCCGTAGTGAAGCTTTGCATGAATTTTTGTAGGCATACCACAAATCCATTGCCATAGGTCAAGATTGTGAGGACACTGATTAAGCAAAACGCCACCACCCTCGCCAGACCAGGTTGCACGCCAGTCGCCTGAATCGTAATATATCTGAGGTCTATACCAGTCGGTGATTATAAGGTTAGTTCTTTTTATTTCACCAAGTCTGCCACTCTTTACAATCTCACGCATTTTGCGATAGATGCAGTTGGTTCTCTGGTTCATCATAAGTCCAAAGACAACATTACAGCTCTTTGCCACCTCATTCATTTCCTTAACCTGCTTTGTGTAAACGCCAGCAGGCTTTTCAACAAGAGTATGTAGCCCCTTTTTCATTGCCATAATAGCATATTTAGGGTGGTCATAGTGAGGAACACAAACAAGCACGGAGTCGATAAGACCACTGTCCATCATCTCCTCGGCATCGCTAAATAGAGCCACCTGTGGAGCCTTTTCCTTAACCTCGTTAAGCTTTTCTGAATTTGTATCACAAACAGCACAAAGCTCAACCTCCTCGCAATTGCCATTCCAAATGTTGTTTGCGTGCACTGTACCGATATTTCCATATCCAATTATTCCAAGTCTTATTTTCATAATATGCTCCTTAGATATTCATAGCTTTCCTTAAGGCACTCAAATGGGTCCTCGCCATAGCAGTGGTCCTGCTCGACAAGCGCATATTCACAGCCTGCGTCCCTTAGATGCTTAAGAATTTTTGGGAAATTCAAGTTACCTCTGCCAACAGGCGCCATTCTTTGCTCGCCATTAACTAGTGCAAAATCCTTTAGGTGAACACATTTAACTCTGCCAGATAGCTTGTCAATAACATCACAAACATCAGCGCCACCATGCT
The DNA here is from genome assembly GCA_017625275.1 of Clostridia bacterium. Taxonomy (GTDB): domain Bacteria; phylum Bacillota; class Clostridia; order Oscillospirales; family CAG-272; genus RGIG2000. The sequence continues at coordinate 6,577 of JAGALI010000158.1, read as the reverse complement.
GAACCCAGAAGGTGTCAAGGGTGAACTGAAGCTCATTTGGCTCAAAGCCCTCGGCAATTTTGTCAAGAATCCACTTGCCATCAGCACATCTTGCAAACTCTCCGTCATGATTGTGATAGAAAAGCTGAGCACCAGAGTCGCGAATAGCAATAGCGCTATTCTTAAAATCATTAATAAATTTAACAGCGTTTTTCTCTGTAATTTCAGAAGGCATAGAGCCTAGACCAATATTGCTACAGCCAAATGTCTTGTGCCTTTCAACAACAGCCTTTGGCGAATTTCTGATTTCCTCAGCGTTGTAGTGCGTTAGCACGCATTTAAGTCCATTTTTCTTCAACTGCTCATCAAGCCACTCGGGCGTGTATTCGCAAACACCCGATATTTGAACAAACTTGTAGCCAATCTCGGCTACCTTTTTTAATGCGAGAGCGAAATCGTCAAGATTTGTACATTTCTCTCGTAGTGTATAAAATTGTGCTCCTATTTCCATAATCCACCTCTAGCTAGAATATCCTTTAGCGCCTGTGCACCTGCATCAAACGCCTCGTCATTTGTTTTGTATGTTGGAATTTGGCTTACGCTTTCGCCGTTTTCAAGCTCCGAAAGACCATGAAATTCCATAAGATGTGGCTCAAGAGTTAAAACCTCGCCACCCATTTTTGCATATTCATTAATTAAATACTCAACATTTCCTATGCCATAGCCTGCACGCACAACTCGCTTATCCTTTAGTGCGTCCTTTACATGCATATAATCAATGTAAGGAGAAAGCGCGTCCCACGCTTCCTTAGTATCAACATCACATTGAACAAAATTTGCAGGGTCGAAAACAGCCTTTATATCTGGAAACTCCTTGTGAATTTTAACACAATTTTGATAGGTGTCTCCAAAAATGCCCTTTTCGTTTTCGTGGCAGAGAACTATGCCACTAGGAGTAGCCCTACAAAACGCCTCAAGCCCCTTAAAAGCATCCTTTTCGCTTTGAGAATAGAAGCTAAACATTCTTATTCTAGTAGCGCCAAGGGCCTGTGCACTCTCACACACGCGCTTAAAGGTGTCAAGCTGCTTGTCAAAGCTATCAGTAGGGTCGCTTTTGCCACAGGGTGAGCCAATTGACCAAACACCGATGCCGTTTTTTGAAAGCTCAGACGCTATTTTGTTTATTTTAGCAGGCGAAATATCCTTGATATTTTCTCCGTCAACTCCACGAATTTCAAGCAAGGAAATATCGTTTCTTTTTAATGCCTCGATTTGTCCAGCAAGCTGATTGCTTGCCTCGTCAGCAAATGCACAAAGCCTCATATTATACCCCCGAATAAGCGCTAAAGCCACCGTCAACAGGAACAACAACGCCTGTTACGAAGCTTGATGCCTCATTGTCGCAAAGCCACATAAGAGTTCCAAGAAGCTCCTCAGGCTCTCCGAAGCGTCCCATAGGTGTAGCTCTTAGGATTTTTTCTGTACGCGCAGTTGGCTTTCCGTTTTGGAAGAGCAGGTCCTTATTTTGCTTAGTTACAAAAAAGCCAGGAGCTATTGCATTGACTCTTATTTTAGCACTAGCAAAATGAACTGCAAGCCACATAGTAAAGTTAGAAACAGCACTCTTTGCACAGCTATAGGCTGGAATTTTTGTAAGAGGTCTGAATGCGTTCATAGAGGACACATTAAGGATAACTCCGTCATTATCTATCATATCAACAGAGAACACCTGAGTTGGAAGAAGCGTGCCCATAAGGTTAAGGTCGAAAACAAAGCCAAAGTCCTCCTTATCAAGATTAAAGAAGGTTTTTATGTCCTCGCGCGCCTCTAGGCCAGCCTCATAATATTCATTTGCGATAGTGCATCTTGGGTTGTTTCCACCAGCACCATTTATAAGAATATTACACTTGCCGTGATTTTTCAAAATGCTTTCGTGAACACTCTCAATAGACGCCTTGTCAAGCACATTACATGCATATGCGTAAGCGCGTCCACCCTCAGCCACAATTTCCTTGGCAACCTCTTCTACTGCCTGCTTGTTTATGTCAAGAAGCATAACGCTTGCACCATTTTTAGCAAGCTCTCTTGCAAAGGCAGAGCATAAAACTCCACCAGCGCCAGTTACAACAGCAATTTTATTTTCAAGCTTCATTTAATATCTCCTTAAATTTTTTCATATAAGCTATCCAGTCAGTCCTGCTTTGAAAGTGAGAGCCCTCTCTTTCGTAGAAGGAAACAGTACCTTTTGTTAGCTCAAATGGAGCACAAGGCTCACACATGTCGTTAATAAGTCCAGCCTTTCCATATAGCTCCCATGCCCTTGAGGCAAGAGTGCAGGACAGAAGCTGTCCCTCATTATCAGCCCACAAATCGTCCTTAGCAGTGCCTATTATCAAATGCCTTGGCGCAATAAGCGCAAGAAGCATATGCTGGTCAAGTGGTAGAGAATTAACATTATCTCTATATTTCAAAAATTTCTTGCTAAACCAGAATGGAAAAACATCTGTAATAGCCTCAATAGTCTCGTTTTCAGCCACCTTACCTCTCGAAACTGAAGCGCCAAGACAGCCACTGTCGTTTGAGCAGGTGAGGAAAAAGCGCTCATCAAAGGCAGATGCAACAAGTGCTGTTTTTCCAAGGCGCGAATGTCCAATTATAGCTACCCTTGTCGTGTCAACCTCATCACGAGTGCATAGGTAATCCATACATTGAGACGCCATATATGCCCAAAGAGTGATTTTTCCAAAATCTCCCTCAAAAAGAGAAGCAAGACCATCTGAAAAATCATTGTTGTCTTTTGTTACGTTCTCATAGCAGAAATGGAAAACGCCGAAGCCGTTATCAATTATCTCCTCAATAGGCAGATATTTATTTGGCACATCAGCTGAAAAGCCAATGCTTAAAAACACAGGAATTGATGTCTTACCTCTTGGTAAAATCAAATCCGTTTTAACTGTATGTGTACCCTTATCATTTTCAAAGGTGAAATATACGCTTTCCCAGCGCGCCTTGCTGGCGAAATTAATCTCTCGCTCCTCTGTTTTAATGCTAGGCGTGAGCTTTTCTGGAAAATGCCCATAAATCTCATTTTGAAAAAGCTCCTTTATTTCTGCCTTGCGTCTCTCCCAAATAATAGGAGAATTATCATCAAGTAAGAAAAAATCAGGAATGTGTCGTTTGTTTTCCATATTAATCGCTCTCCCTTGGCATCATTTTTTGAATGGCCTCGAAAAGTCCTACTATGTAAGTCGCGCCAAGCGCCCTGTCGAAAAGTCCGTAGCCGTAGCGTCCACGCTCACCCCATATCATTCGACCATGGTCAGGACGAACATAGCCATCAAAGCCGTTTTCCAAAAGAGCCCTTACAATTCCAAACATGTCAAGCGAGCCACATTCGGTTGGGTGTCCTACCTCATGGAACTCGCGCTCACCTGTAATCAAAATGTTTCTTAAATGCAAGAAGTGAACACGGGGGGCAAGCTCGCCTGCCATTTCCACAAGGTCATTGCTAGCTGACGCACCAAGAGAGCCTGTGCAGAAGGTTATACCATTTTCCTTAAGAGGAACAATATCAAGAAAACGCCTGATGTTTTCTATATCTGTAATTATTCTTGGCAATCCAAAGATGTCCCACGGTGGATCATCTGGGTGAATAGCCATGTTTACCCCAGCCTCGTGCGCTACAGGAATTATCCTTGTAAGAAAGGCTGTAAGGTTTTTCCAAAGCCCTTCCTTGCCAATTTTTTTGTATTTTTCGATAAGCCCAGCCAGCTCAGCCCTTGAGTAGCTTTCGTCCCAGCCTGGAAGTGAAAGCTCACTTTCAAGAGGGTTCATTGCCAAAACCTCATTTTCGTTATAGGCAAGAGAATTAGAGCCGTCCTCGTCAATTCTCTCAAGCCTGCTTCTTAGCCAGTCGAAAACAGGCATAAAGTTGTAGCAAATGCACTTTACGCCAGCCTTGCCAAGACGCCTAATATTCTCACAATAATTTTCGATAAGCTGTGGCGCATTTTCACCACCATATTTTATTTCCTCTGGAACAGGCACGCTTTCAACAACCTCAAACTCAAGGCCATTTTCGTTTGCCTTGCGCTTAAGCTCCAAAATGCTCTCGTTTGACCAAACCTCGCCAGGGGCAACATCGTAAATTGCCGATACAATTCCACTCATTTGAGGAATTTGACGGATTTTGTCAAGCGTTACAGGGTCGCCATCTCCATACCAACGAAATGTAAGCTTCATATAGCCCTCCTAATATTATAAATTCTCATAATCAATTATAGTATATAACAAAAAGATTTACAATACAATTGTATTTTTTATCAAAATATATTGCATTTCTTGTCATAATGAGATAAAATGAAATTATAGCAAAAAAGGAGAGTGAAAATGAGCACATTAAGATGTATAAGGGGCGATGGCTTTGAGGTTTCGCACTCAATTGACAAATGCCCAAAGGAGAACGATTTTGCATCTCACATACACGATGGCTATGAGCTTTTTTGTCTTGTCAAGGGCGACGTTGATTATGTCGTTGAGGGAACGCTTTATAGACTTAAGCAGGGCGCAATTATGCTTATGCGTTCAAGCGAAACGCACAACCTTGTGGTTAATAAAAGCACAGAATATGAACGATATGTTTTGTCATTTATGCCAAGCTTTATTACCTCAAACGGCTTTTCAAGAGAGCTTCTTTCACCATTTAGAGAGCGAGGATTAGGAGAAAAAAACCTCTATCTAAGCAGTGAATTTGAACACGTATCGCCACTTTTGTTTTTTGAAAAGATTTTTTCAGAGGCAGAGTGCGTAGGCGAAAGGAATGCAGTTTTGTCAAATCTTGCCTCGCTTCTTTGCGAAATAAAAATTGCCTTTAATAAAAAAGGTGACGAGCAGGTGGGAGCGAGGCAAACTGAAAACGAAATAATCGCCTTTGTAAACGATAGCTTGACAAGGGATATAACAATTCAAGCAATAGCAAACCACCTTCACATAAGTGAGTCGCAGGTGTCTAGAATTTTCAAAAAAGCGACAGGCACATCTGTGCATAACTACATAATCACAAAGCGACTTATTCTTTTCAATAAAAAAATAGCCAAGGGCAAGGGCGTAACAGAGGCGAGTCACGAATGTGGCTTCCACGATTATTCCTCGTTCTATCGCCTTTATAAAAAGCGCTTCGGCACTCCACCAGCAAAACGACACTAAAAAGAGGTTAAGGTTATGAAAATTTTATCAATCGGAAATAGCTTTTCGGCAGACGCACACGCATATTTGCACACATTAGCCACTCAAAGAGGGGAAGATCTAGAAACAGTCAATCTTGCCATCGGTGGGTGTAGCCTTCAAACACACTGGGAAAATGTAGTCCAAAATAATGCAAATTATCTACACAGCATCAATGGTGGAGAGTGGGAAAAGGAGCTTGCCACAATTGAACAAATCTTAAAGAGTGAGCGATTTGACGCAATCACGCTCCAACAGGTGAGCCATTTTTCAGGACAGAGCGAAACCTATCAGCCGTATCTTAACGACCTCATAGAGTATGTTCGCAAATTTCAACCAAGCGCAGACTTGTATATTCATCGCACATGGGCGTACGAAATCGACTCACAGCACGAGGGATTTTTAAGCTACGATCGTGACCAAGTAAAAATGTATAAGGCGATTGTTGAGGCGACAGAGCTTGCGTGTCTTACAACGGGAGCTACCTTGATACCAGCAGGCGATGTTATTCAAGCGCTTCGCTCTCGTGTACCAAAATTCGATTACGCAAACGGAAAGGAGTCCTTGTGCTGTGACGGCTTTCATATGTCGCATACCTATGGAAGATATGCTGTTGCTATGACTTGGTTGGCTACATTTACAGGCAAGAAAGTAGCCCCTGTGCCATTTATGGAGCTTGATGACGAAATAATTGCAAAAATCTGCGATATTGTTAACGAAATCGTATTTAGAAAATAAAAAGAGGCATTCAATCGAATGCCTTTTTTGACAACTTTTCACACGAAAAATAGGAAGAAGGATATTGTTCTTGATTTTGAAAAGGCAAGAAAACGACTTTTAAGTATATGCTTTTCAAAATCCTTCGGTCATCGCTAAAAACCATTCCCCGAATGGTTTTCTTAACGCTTGGTGAGAAGAATATGTACCTGTCTGATGAGCTTGAAAATCCACCAATTTCATATTTTGAAAAAATGTTCAAGGAAAGCAAATATCTTGATACAGCAGATGCAGTTTTGGCAAATCTTTTGTCACTGTTTTGCGATATAAATGTTGCATTTAATAAAAAAAGCGAGCCGACGGAAAGCAAAAACCCTATAGAAAGAGAACTGATTTCATATGTTAATGAGCATCTGACCGAGGAGCTTACAATTGAAAAAATTGCAGAGCATCTGCACATAAGTCCATCGCAGGTGTCTAGAATTTTCAAAAGAGCAACAGGTGCATCAGTACATAACTACATAATCACAAAAAGATTAATTATGTTTAATAAAAAGCTTGAAAAGGGCGCAGGTGTACTAAACGCCTGTCACGAATGTGGCTTTCACGACTACTCAGCGCTTTATCGTCTCTACAAAAAGCGCTTTGGCATCGCCCC
>JAGALI010000157.1 GCA_017625275.1 Clostridia bacterium | reverse complement strand
GGTGTATAATTTAGGTGTAATTTGAGAATAATTATCAAATTTGAAAATGAATTTGAGAAAACCGTCTATGAAAGGACATTAAATGACATTTCACGAAATTATACATGTGCTGTTGCACGGGTTTATTGAAACATTAAAGACAGTGCCGTTTTTGTTTATTGCGTACTTGCTGATGGAATTCATTGAGCATAAGGCTTCGGCAAAAATGGAAGGCTCTCTCAAAAAGATTGGCAAGGCCGGCCCTGCTATAGGCTCAGCACTGGGCGTTATACCTCAGTGTGGCTTCTCCGCCTCTGCCTCTAATCTTTATACCGCTGGGCTTATCACAGAGGGAACACTAATCGCTGTATTTCTTGCAACCTCTGATGAGGCAATACCATTGCTCTTAGGTCATGCCGAGGCTAGAGGCGACATTTGGCTTTTATTGCTTTGCAAGATAGGAATTGGTATTCTTGCTGGATTTACAATTAATTTCATTTATAAAAAATTAAAGGTTCAAAAGGCTACTGTTGATTTGTGCCAGGACTGTGGCTGTGAGGAGGATGGTGGAATTTTAAAGCCTGCCCTTAAGCATACGCTTAAAATTTCTCTTTTTATCCTAATTGTAAATATTATTCTAGGCTTTGCCATGGAGCTTATCGGCTTTGAAAGATTAAGCACTCTGCTTCTTTCTGGTCATCTTGCCCAGCCCTTTGTTACTGCACTTATAGGTCTTATTCCTAACTGTGCTGTATCAGTTGCTTTAACGGAGCTATATATTAAGGGCGCGCTTAGCTTTGGCTCTGCAGTTGCAGGTCTTTGCTCTGGCGCTGGTGTTGGACTTACTGTTCTTTTTAAGGCCAACAAATGTAAAAAAGAAAACTTCCGTATAATCGGAATACTTTATGGAATTTCTGCTCTATTTGGCTTTATTTTGATGCTATTTGGGCTTTAATTTAGTTAGGAGGATTTATGATTTGTGTGACTGGTGTATCAAAGCATTTTAGAAACGAAACTGCTATTGATTATAAGGATATAGCATTTGATGATGGCAAGACTTATATGCTTCTTGGCGCATCTGGCTGTGGTAAATCTACGCTTCTTAATATGATTGCCGGTATTCTCTCTCCAGAGAGTGGTGTAATCGAAATAAATGGCGAGAATATGACCACTAAAAGTCAAAAGCAAAAGGACAAGTTTAGAATCGAAAAAATTGGTTATATTTTTCAGGATTTTAAGCTAATTCCCGAAATGACTGTTATGGATAACATAAACATTCTAAGGCTTGAGGGAGTTGACACCTCTAGTGCTGATGAAATTCTTGAAAGGCTTAACATTTTAGATAAGAAAAACAAGAAGGTAAAGCATCTTTCTGGTGGTGAAAGGCAAAGAGTTGCCATTGCCCGTGCGATTGTCAAAAAGCCTGAAATAATCCTTGCTGATGAGCCGACAGGAAACCTTAATTTTGCCATTGGCGAAGAGGTAATTAAAGCACTTGTGGAGATATCTAAGGGTAAAACCCTTATCGCTGTAACTCACGACGAAAGGCTTTCAAAATATTTCGACTATGTTATTGATATGAATGAAATGACAGGGGGTAGACGAGATGTTTAAATTTGCCCTTAAAAACATGGCTATTAAAAAGGTTCAAATCATTCTTGTGGTATTATCAATTATCGTTTCTGCTGGCGTTGCTATTCTCGCTTATAATGTTGCATCGCAAATTGATGACGGAATAACAAACAATGCAAGCTACTATTCGGTAATTGTTGGTCCTGCTGGCAGTAACACCGACCTTGCTATGAACTCAATTTATTTTACTGGAAATCCAATGGAAACCATTCCATATTCCTACATTGACACGCTAAAGCAGGATAATACCATTAATCGCGTTATTCCCCTCTCCATCGGTGGTGGAACATACAAAAATCAATATAAGGTTGTTGGTGCTGGTGCTGACTTGTTTTTAACAAAGAAATTCGAGTCTGGAGGAGCCTTCAATGACAATAATGATTGCGAGGTTGTGCTCGGCTACGCTGTAGCACAAAGAAATAAGATTAAGGTTGGTGACGAGATTCAAGTCGGACACGGAAACGACGCCCACAGCAACAAATTAAAGGTTGTTGGTATTCTTACTCAAACCTACTCTACCTATGACAATATTGTTTTCACACAGGTTAAAACTCTATGGCATCTACATGAGCATGAGGGCGAGGAGCATCATTCACATAATGTTTATGCTTTTCTTATAAGCACAAAGAGCTTGACTGGTGCCAGCGACCTTGCTAAGCGCCTTAATAACACCGTCATTACTGATGAGCATGGTGAAAATTATACAATTCAGGCCATTGAGCCTACTGGAATTGTTCGTGCTGTGCTTGACGACCTTGGTGATACAAAATATATAACTCTTGTTCTCTGTGCGATAATTCTCGCTATGAACATTCTTGTTATTTCAATTATTACGCTCTTAAATATGTACAACTCTAAGAAGGAAATTTCTCTTATGCGTCTTATAGGTATAAGCATGAATAGAATTAACCTTCTCTACATTATCCAAAACAGTATAATCGGTCTTGTTTCTACCATTCTTGCGTTTGGTGCATCAAGGCTTTGCCTATTCCTTATGAGTGATTATGTTCAAGATATGGGTGTTGTTCTTAATTATGGTAAAATTTACGCCCTTGAATTTGTGATTCTTATTGGTGTATTTCTTATAAGCGTTTTACCAACTATTATTTGCACATATTCTATGGCAAGAAAGGATAGCTTAGCAGAATGATGAAAAAACGAATTATTTCCCTAACATTAGCTATTGTGATTGCTCTTTTGTCAATTATGTCATTTTCCTCTTGCAAAAAGAAAATTACATATGAAAGCCCAACTGGAATTAGCTTTAAGGCTGCGCTTGATTACGATTATCTAAAAACGCTTGATGGAACGCCTGTTACAATCAACGGATATATGGCTACCAACTCCTCTCCTATTGATGGACTTTACATATATCTTATGAATCTTCCATATCAAAGCTGTCCTTACTGTATTCCTAATACAAACGAGCTGGCAAACACTATGACAGTTTATGCCCCTGCTGGCGAAAAATTTGATTATACTGACAAGGCTATTAAGGTAACTGGTATTCTTGATGTTTCTGATTCAAAGGATCAGTATTTTACAGATTACTACGGCTATGAATTCAATTTCAAAATAGTTGATGCTGTTTATGAGATTATGGATGATGAGGTTTCGCCATTTAATGAAATTGCTGAAAGTGGTGTTTACGATGAGCTTAGCAAAATGTACGACTACCTACACTTTGTAACACATTGGTATGACTATACTGCAAGCTTTGAGTCCGGAAAGGACTATTTGTGGCCTGGAAATGCATATGAATTAATTGTAACAGATGGATATCAATATAACTATGGTATTAAAGAAGGCTATTTTGATGGCATTCGTGCAAAGATTCGTAGCATTAGTGAAACTGAATTTGATAGTATAATTGCCTTAGTTGATGAGGCTGAGGCGCTTTCAAACGACGCATTTGAAGCATTAAAGGCTGGTCTTGATAACGAAACGGTTTACAAGGCTGTTTATAAATATTCTGAGGAATTTGGTGATACCAGATATCAATATGAATATATCACTGATGATTTGCAGGTAAGATATAATACTGCATACGAGAATTTTATTTCAGCATTTGAGTATTAAAATAAAGGCAGAGCTTTTGCTCTGC
>JAGALI010000156.1 GCA_017625275.1 Clostridia bacterium | reverse complement strand
CTCAATAACAATAAAACGGCGAAATACTGCGTTGCTACTCGTAGCCGACCTCGGAGTACGCCATGTACACCATCGTCCGTCTACTTGCCGTTGCGCCTTGTCTTTCTTGTTTCTTAGTCCTTAAGCTCTCAATACTAAGAAAACAGCGAAATATTTCTTACGCTTCGCACTTTTAATTATAAAAAGAAGGTGTTTTTATGTCAAAAATTGATACATTATGCGTTCAAGCAGGCTACGAGCCAAAGAATGGTGAGCCTAGAGTTGTGCCAATTGTTCAAAGCACAACCTATGCATACGACACAGCCGCTGGCCTTGCTGACCTATTTGATTTAAAGGCAGACGGTTATTTCTACACTCGTCTTGCCAACCCAACCGTTAGTGCGCTTGAAAACAAGCTTTGCGCTCTTGATGGTGGCTCCTGCGCTATTGCCTGTGCATCGGGAATGAGCGCGACTCTACTTGCAGTTTTGAATGTGTGCAATGCAGGTGACAACATCGTTTCTGCCCGTGCAATCTATGGTGGAACCTACAATCTCTTTTCCATAACTCTCAAAAAATACGGAATAGAGTGTCGTTTCTTCGACCCAGATGACACAGAGGAGAGCATTGATAAGCTAGTTGACGACAAGACAAAGGTTATCTTTGCAGAAACTCTTGCAAATCCAACAATTGTTGTTTTGGATTTCGATAAGATAGCAAGAATTGCAAAAAGACACAGTGTGCTCTTTATGGTAGATAACACTCTTGTTACACCAGCACTATTCAGACCTCTTGAATGGGGCGCAAACATTGTGCTTTATTCATCATCAAAGTACCTCGACGGACACGCAGTTGCCCTCGGTGGACTTATTGTAGATGGTGGAAACTTCGACTACACAAAAACGAACAGATATGAGGAATTTCTAGTACCTGACGAGAGCTATCATGGCCTTGTTTACTCAACCCTTGGCAAGACAGCCTTTGGAGTTAAGTGCAGAGTACAGATGATGAGAGACATGGGCGCTATTATGAGTCCACAAAACGCATTCCTCACAAATCTCGGAATGGAAACCCTAGCCCTTCGCATGGAAAAGCATAGCGAAAACGCAAAAAAGGTTGCAAAATTCTTGTCTGAAAACGACAAGGTTGAATGGGTAAAGCATCCATCTCTTGAGAGTGACCCTTACTATGCGCTCGCACAAAAATACCTGCCTGATGGTATGGGTGGAATGATGAGCTTTGGCGTTAAGGGTGGTAGCGAAAGGGCTGCATCCTTTATGGAAAAGCTTAAAATGATTAAAATTGTAACTCACGTGGCTGACGCGCGCTCATGCGTGCTTCACCCTGCATCAACAACACATCGTCAGCTTTCTAAGGCAGATCTTGAGGCAATCGGCATTGCCGACAACCTCATTCGTCTAAGCGTAGGAATCGAAAATGCCGATGATATTATCGAGGATATAAAGCAGGCGCTTGAAAGCCTTTAATCGACACATGTGTCGCTAAATTCTCTAGCTAGTCAAGGAAAGGAGAGAGGATAATGCCAATTATAATTCCACAGGATATTCCTGCATATTCAACCTTATCAGGCGAGAACATATTCGTTATGAACAACGAAAGGGCAGCATCACAGGACATTCGTCCTATTGAGATTGCAATTCTCAATTTGATGCCCACAAAAATAGAAACAGAAACTCAGCTGATAAGGCTTTTGTCAAATTCACCTCTGCAAATCAAGGTAACGCTTATAGGAACTGAGAGCTATATCGGCAAGAATACGCCTCTCCAGCACCTACAAAGGTTTTATAAAACCTTCAACGAGGTAAAAAACGAGCACTTTGACGGAATGATTATAACGGGTGCACCTGTTGAGCAAATGGATTTTGAGGAGGTTAAGTACTGGCGAGAGCTTACTGAGATACTTGACTTTGCAAAAACAAATGTTCAAAGCACAATTTTTATTTGCTGGGGAGCACAGGCAGCGCTACATTATTACTACGGTCTTAATAAGAGCATGCTTGACAAGAAGCTCTTTGGCGTGTTCCCACACAGAAAATACGTTCAGTTCGACCCACTTCTAAAGGGCACAGATGAGGAGTTTTATATGCCTCACTCTCGCCACACAACAATAGATGCCGAGGAGTTTAACAAGGCAGGGGACATTGTTATTTTGGCAGGAAGTGACGAAATTGGCGTGTCAATCGCACGCTCAAGAGACGGACGCCAAATTTACTTCATGGGACACATGGAATACGACAGAGACACACTCAAAAACGAGTACGAAAGAGATGTCTTGAAGGGGCTTGAGATTGAGCCACCAAAGAACTATTTCCGTAATGTGGCAAAAACTCTAGTTGTTCCAAACTGGTTCTCAACAGCAAATATGATTTACTCAAACTGGCTTAACTATTATGTATATCAGGTAACACCATTTGATAAAACACAAATTAAGCTAAACGAGAAAAAATAATCAAAAGACAGACTACGGTCTGTCTTTTTTGATATGTTTTTGTTGATTATTTTATATAATTATGGTAAAATAAATATAATAAAGCGTCTTGAGGTGGTTTTAGTAATGCTAGGCAGACCTCGAGTGCTTTGATTATTACTAAGTAAACACGAAATATGCCATTGGGGGCTCCCCGAGGAGGTGAGAGAATTGAAGCTGTCGACTGTTTTTATGCGAAAGCAGGTAGCGATGATAAAATCCATATCAAGTGGACTGTCGCTTGAAAGAACACGAAAATGGCAGGACCGAATAGGCGATGTCATAGCAGGAAAGCTAAAAAGAAATGCTTTGTATGACACAATAATGGTTGACGGACTTGAAATCTCTCGCGTTATACCAAGGGATGAAACAAGTGCGAATGTAATTTTGTATATACATGGTGGAGGATACCTTTGTGGTGGCGCAAAATATGCGCGTGGCTTTGCCACAGTGCTCGCCTCACGCCTTGGCTGTAAGGTGTTTGCCCCCATATATCGTCTAGCACCGGAGCATCCGTTTCCAAGCGCACCTGAGGATGTTTATAAAGCATATAAGCACCTAGTAGAGGTGCAGGGAATAGCACCTGATAAAATCGTTCTCTGTGGAGAGAGCGCAGGGGGTGGGCTTTGCTATAGCCTTTGCCAAATGCTAAGGGAAAGGGGAGATAGAATGCCTGCTGGAATTGTGGCGATTTCCCCTTGGACAGACCTTACCCTGTCTGGCAAAAGCTATAAGGAAAACGAAAATTGCGACCCGTCAATGACTAAATCTCGCCTTGAGCATTATGCTAAGGAGTATATGGGCACAGAGGATAAGGAGGCGTACAAAAACCCCCTTGCCTCACCTCTTTTTGCGTCTCTTTCTGACATGCCACCGTCGCTTATTTTTGTCGGTGGAGATGAGGTTATGCTTGACGATTCCGTACAGCTTCATCGCCTTCTTGAGGCACAGGGTGCGCGCTCCAGAATAGTAATTGAGCCAAGCATGTGGCACGCATACCCACTTTACAATATCAAGGAAAACGAAAAGGTGTTTTCGATAATTTCTGGCTTTTTAAGAGTGGTTGCGCCAAATAATAAGAAGCTTCGCTGGATGGCGCTCGACAATTCGGCAAAAATCTATCCCGCAGCTAGAACCAGCACATGGAGCAATGTGTTTAGAATATCGGCGACTCTAAGCGAAAAAATCGATAAAGAGTGTCTGAAATCGGCACTTGATATAGTTGTAAGACGCTTTCCGTCGATTGCAGTAAGACTAAAGACAGGAGTGTTTTGGTATTACATTGAGGAAATACCGAGCACGCCTGATATAATGGACGAAAAGTCGTATCCTCTCTCTAGAATGGCGTTTGACGATATAAGAAAATGTGCCTTTAGAGTTATAGTTTATAAATCGAGAATAGCTATTGAATTTTTTCATGCACTCACTGATGGCAGTGGTGGACTTGTATTCCTAAAAACACTTGTTGCCGAATACCTGAAGCTAAAATATGGTATTGGAGTTCCTGCGACACAGGGCGTGCTAAATACTCTTGAGGAGCCAAAGGCAAGCGAGCTTGAGGATTCCTTTATGAAGATTGATAGCAGAGTACAGGCAAAGCGCTCCGACACGCTTGCGTATAAGCTTGATGGAACAAGGGAGCTTGATGGCTTCCGTACTAATACCACCTTTATCTTTGACACAGAGGAGCTGATTTCGAGAGCTAAGGGCTACGGAGTAACGCTTACAGCCTATATGTCAGCAATGCTTGCAAGGGCGTGCATGCTGGTTCAAGCCAAGGAGGTTAAAAACCCAAGGCGTCGCAAGATGATAAAGATACTAATCCCTGTCAATTTAAGAAAAATCTACGACTCAGAAACGCTTCGGAATTTTGTTTTCTATGTTTGCCCAGGCGTTGACCCAAGGCTTGGAGAATATAGCGTGGCAGAGCTTTGTAAAAGCTTTTCAAGCCAAATGGCGCTTATGATAAACGAAAAGCAATTAAGCTCACGAATTTCAAAGAATGTAAAGAGTGAAAAGACAATGATTTTGAAGCTTGCGCCACTGTTTTTGAAGAATCTTGTAATGAAGATGATTTTTAACGCAGTAGGAGAGAGAACCTCAAGCTTCACCTTCTCAAATCTTGGGGCAGTGGAGCTTCCAGAGGAGATGAAGGACTATGTTAAGAGAATGGACCTTATCCTAGGGGTTCAGTCCTTTGCCCCATATAACACAGCATTTATAAGCTATGGTGGCAAGGCGAACTTAAATATCATAAGAAATATAAAGGAGCCAAAGCTTGAGCGCGCGCTTTATGAGGTGCTAAAGGGCGAGGGGATTCGTCCTTGCGTGGAGAGCAACGGCAGATAGTAGACGCGTCGCGTCATAAATTAATGAGGTAATATATGTATTGTGTAAAATGTGGAGTGGAGCTGTCGGCAGGCCAAGAGAAATGTCCGATATGCGAGACCAAGGTTTATCACCCAGACTTTATAGCAGATGGGCACGAAACCTATCCTAAAAACAACACACCCCCCGATAAATTTGAGCGTAAGGGGCTGATGTTCATATGGACTGCAATATTCCTAATTCCGTTTGTGCTTTGCCTTGTGTGCGACCTTTCTATACATGATGAGATTGTGTGGGCTGGATATGCAATGGGTGGAATAGCGCTTGCCTATGGCATATTGGCGCTTCCGTTTTGGTTCAGGCACCCAAATCCTATAATTTTTGTTCCGTGTGACTTTGCAGGAATACTTTTATACCTGCTTTATATTAATTTGGCTACACAGGGTGCGTGGTTTTTAAGCTTTGCGTTTCCTGTTGTTGGGGGCATAGGCGTAATTGTAACAACGGTTGTGTGCCTTGAAATCCTTCTAAAGAGCAAGGGAAGCCTGTTTGTTTATGGTGGTGCAACCATCGCCCTTGGAGCACTTATGGTGCTTGTGGAGTTCCTTGTTGCAATTACCTTCCGCGGTGGCTTTTCGAAATTTGTGTGGTCAGAATATCCACTTATCTCGCTGTTTATAATCGGAATGATGCTTATTATAATCGGCATCTGTAAGCCACTTAGAAGCTCGCTTAAAAAGAAATTTTTCCTATAAGAGGTTGAACATGAATAAGATAATAGAAAGCTTTAAAAAAGCACAGATTGAGGCGTTTTTTGTAGAAACTAAGCAGGACGCCAAGGAAAAGGTAATAGAAATTATCGAAAAAAGAAGAATTGCGCTTGGCAGAGCTGAAAAGGAAATGCAAATCAGCTGGGGAGGAAGCGTAACACTTGATGAGACGGGCATAAGAGATGCCGTAAGAGAAAAATATAACGCCCTAAATCCATACGCAGGAAAAACCCCAGAGGAGCAGACAAGACTCAAAAGGCAGGCGCTTTTAAGTGATGTGTTCCTAATGAGCACAAATGCGATAACAGAAAATGGTGAGCTTGTAAACATAGACGGAAACGGAAATCGCCTAGGTGCACTAATCTGTGGTCCTGATATGGTAATCATAGTTGTAGGCAAGAATAAAATCACAAAAAATCTAGCCGAGGCACATAAGAGAGTAAAGCAAATTGCGTGTGTCAAGAACGCAAGACGACTAAATCGTGCGACCCCGTGTGCGCAAAACGGCGCTTGTGGCAATTGCTACATAGCAGGAAACACCATTTGCGCACATACAGTAGTAACACGCTTTTCGACAATTCCTGACAGAATAAAGCTAATTCTCGTAAATGAGGAGCTGGGCTATTAATTTAAAATTATAGCGCGCGTTTATTCAAAATTTATAAAAATTTAAAAAATATTTAAAAATATATAAAAATATTATAAAATATTATTGCAATTATATAAAAAGTATGTTAGAATTAGCATATACAGGAGAATTTGCCCAAAAAAGGTGAGTTTTTCGACAAATTTTACAGGAGGTTTGTTCAAATGGCTGAATTCAAATTCGACATCGTGAAAAATTTCGGTACAGTTTCCGATAGTAACAATGGTTGGGTAAAGGAAGTCAACCTTGTAAGCTGGAACGAGCGCGAGCCTGTCTATGACATCCGCGT
>JAGALI010000155.1 GCA_017625275.1 Clostridia bacterium | reverse complement strand
TTCTTGTTGTAAGTCATTTTTGTTACTCCTATTTTTTATTTAAAATTTTTTCCACAAATAATATAGCATACTTTTTTTGTTTATGCAATAGTTTTTTGTTAAATTTTAAAGATATTTAATTAAAGCGTATATAATTAAGATAACGCCTATGGCTATTCTATACCAGCCAAACACCTCAAAGCTATGGCTTTTCACAAAGCTCATAAGGAATTTTATAACCACGAGAGATACAACAAATGCCACAAGTGTTCCTGTAATCAATATAAGCACCTCTGTTGCACTCATCGACAGGTGGTCGATAAAAATAGCCTTTGCGCCCTTCAAAAGTGATGCACCTAGCATTACTGGAATTGCAAGAAAGAACGAAAATTCAGCTGCTGCCTCTCTTGTAGCGCCACATAGTGATGCGCCAAGGATTGTCGAGCCTGAGCGCGAGGTTCCTGGCACTACCGAAAGTGACTGAAAGCATCCGATTTTTATTGCTGTTAAATAGTCAATATCATACACATCTGTGTATTTTTTGGCTTTATTTTTACCTAGGCGCTCTATAAGAATAAAGAACACGCCGTAGATAATTAATGCTGAGCAAATAAGAAGGATTGTTGCCATAGCGCTATCGCCCACCAAGTGATCAATCAACAGGTCAATTGGCACGCCTATAATGGCTGTAGGTATGATAGCAACAATTACTCTTAGCCAAAGTCCCCAGGTCTTTTTCTTAAGCTCCGGAGTTTTCTTTTTTGAAAATGGATTTAGCTTATCGAAGAATAGAACGATAACTGCAAGAATTGAGCCAAGCTGAATCACAACCTCGAAAAGGTCCCAAAACTCTGCCGAGGAATTAAGTGGAAAGAAATCGTTTACGATTATCATGTGTCCTGTGCTGGACACAGGAAGCCACTCAGTTATTCCTTGAACTATACCGATAAGTATCGCCTTTAAAATTTCTATGAATGTTTGCATATTTACCTCTCGCTTGAGCGCAAAATGTCGCCCGTGTGCACCTCAAAGGGCACCTTGATTTTGAAAAGCATTGAGGGGTGTGGGGCGCTTTCGATTGGTGAGCCATTCAAATCAAGCATTTCCTCAACAATGAAGGGCTGACCACATTTGCCAGGAGTGATAAGCTCCACGCTATCGTTAGTAATAACCTTGTTTTTCTGCATAAATATTGCATAGCCCTGCTCATCTCTCTCGCCTTGCGCGACACAGAGGTATGCCTTTTCGCGAAGATAGCCTGTATTTATAACCGTTTGGGCATTATCCATTGGGTCATCAAAATAAAAACCTGTTGCATAATCACGATGGCTAACACTATTTAGCTCCCTTAGCCAGCTTTCGTCATATTTATATTCACTTGGGCTCTTTAAATATGCGTCCATCGCCATTCTATAAGTATTTGCACATATTGCTGTATAATACGCGCTTTTCATTCTGCCCTCGATTTTAAAGCTATCAATTCCACTTTCCATAAGCTCAGGAATATGCTCTATCATACACATATCCTTTGAGGACATTATGAAGCTTCCCTCTTTATATTCCTCAATGGACAAATTATGCTCAAGACGCTTTTCCTCAGCAAAGCTGATAGGCTGTGCGTTTTTATAATTCCAGCGACAGGGCTGGGCGCACGCGCCACGATTTGCATCTCTGCCTGTATAATAATTTGAAAGCAGACATCTACCACTATATGAAATACACATAGAGCCGTGAATAAAGCACTCAAGCTCCAATGATTTTGGGGTGCTTGCCCTTATTTCATTGATTTCTGCAAGTGAAAGCTCACGCGCTAAAACGACACGCTTTGCACCCATTTTGTGCCATACTGTGGCTGTATAAGCTGACACGGTGCTTGCTTGTGTTGAGATATGAAGCTCCATATTTGGAATCAGCTCCCTTGCGAGAGTGAAAACACCAAGGTCAGAGATTATAAGCGCATCGACACCTATTTCGTTAAGGCGAGCAAGATATTTTTTCAGCCTTTCATACTCGTTTGTATGAGGCATTGTGTTTACTGTAACATAAATTTTTACGCCACGCGCGTGGGCGTATTCTGTTGCCTCGCAAAGCTCCTCATCTGTGAAGTTATCTGCCTGTGCACGCATACCAAACATATTTGATGCAAGATACACAGCATCAGCGCCATACAGTATGGCTGACTTCATTTTTTCGAGGTTACCCGCTGGACATAAAAGCTCTTTCATTTTTACCTCTTTAATGCTTTAAATTTGCAAAGGTGTGTGCGCCACCTCTTGAAAAATATGCGCCTATTGCTATACATATAGCTGAATTTACGACTGTAAATGCAAGCCCTACAATCCAAAAATCTGCACCTAATATAGCAAATAATATTCCTGCAAAAAGGAAAAGCATTGTCCATATCATCGTTCCAAACATTGCCCCAAACACTGCAAAGCCCTGCTTTACGGCAACTGTTTCGTTTTGCCAATCAAATTTTGGAAATTTAAGTCCAAGGAACAGTCCAAAAAAGCCTGTAAGCGCTACCATTGAAAGAGATGTTAGTATTATTGCTATAAAATTAAGAGCGCTAAACTTAAACGCAATTGCTACGATTATTGAGCTAATTAGGGTAAGTGGCTCACAAATAATTATATGTGTATATATTTTTGACATAAGCACCTTTTTAGGCTCTATCGGTGCGCTTTGAAGAATCCAAAGGCACTTATCCTCAAGGGATATTGACGGAGCACTTACAAGGTTCATAGATGCAGAAAAGATTATAATCATTGCTACGACCGTTGGTATTATTTTTCCAAGCATCGGCTCTTGCTCAAGCATTAACATAAGCTCCGAGCTAAGCAAGGCTGCCATTACAGCTAAAATTACAGTCATTATATTGCCCATTCCTGCATTAAGGATATATGCGGAGGAGCTAAAGAAGCGCTTTAATTCCTTTTTTACGAGTGCGCCCTCTTGTGTGCTTGTCTTTGCCTCCTTGGCTACATATTTAATCTTTTTAACGCCTGTGTTAGTTGTTATGATTTTAACGAAGCTACGGTTAAGCAAATAGAAGGTTAAGAGTGCTGGAATTATAGTGCAAAGTGCAAAGAAAAGGAACGAAAGTGCGTTTCCATCTGACATTGCGCTACCCATCCAATAGAAAATATAGGTTTTCTTAAGTCCTGAAAAATCTATATTTGCCTCCTCGTCTCCTGAAGCGCCTATAAATCCACCAAATGCACCACAAGCAACGAAATAAATAACAAGGAAGAAAACTGTAAACAAAACGCTTATAACAGTTTTGTTTTTAAGCCTTGCTGACACTGCCGAGATAACCCATGCAAGAAGCACAGAAAGGGTCAAGGTGAAGAATGGAAGCATTATAAACACAAGAAGCGTGAATAATGCGCCAAGAGGACTATAGCCTACAACTATTGTATGAACAAATATTACAGGAAGCATTACAAGCGCCTCAAGTGCATAGTTTACAACAAGAAGCATTGTTATTCTTGACAAGAATATATATCTAGGTGGAATTGGCATTGCGAGAAGCAATTCATTATCCTTGCTCTCAAAAATTTGAGTTTTGGCAGTAAATACACTACCTACAATGCAAAAGAGTGATGCAACCATAGCGCCAAGGGTTTGCGACACCCAAAAATCGCCTGTTTCCTTTGCCATTATATCCATACCAAACGCCATAGCGCCAAAGGCAACTGCTAAATAACCGGCTAGAAACACAAACAAAAGTATCAAAAGCACCTTAGTAGCCATCGACTGTTGCTTTTTCTTTTTGTTTGCACCAGCGCCAGAAAAGGACGCCCAAAACGCGCTAAATCTGGATTTTAAAAGTGTTTTAAACATTTGTATCCTCCAGCTCAAGGAATACGCTTTCAAGACTCTCGTCACCCTTGATTTCGCTCATAGAGCCACTTTTCACAAGCTTGCCACCCTTGATAATTGCTATTTTATCACAAATCTTTTCTGCAACATCAAGCACGTGAGTCGAGAAGAAAATTGCACCACCATTTTCGCAAATGCGCTTCATCTCCTCCTTCAAAAGGAAGGCTGCCTTTGGGTCAAGACCCACAAATGGCTCATCCATTATAAGCAGCTTAGGCTCATGCACCAAGGCAGAGATAATCGCTATCTTCTGCTTCATACCATGAGAATATGAGGAAATAGGCTGTGCTAGGCTTTCAGTAATTTCAAGCATATCACCATATTTTTTAATTCTTTCCTCTCTATCCTCTTTAGATACTCCATATATATCAGCTATAAAATTGAGGTATTTTATACCACTCATAAACTCATACAGGTCGGGATTATCTGGAAGATACGCTATTCTCTTTTTACATTCAATGGGATTTTCCTTAATTGAATAGCCATCTATAAAAATCTCACCCTCATCAAAATTCAGAAGTCCACAGCAGGATTTAATTGTTGTTGTTTTACCTGCACCATTGTGTCCTATAAAGGCATACATTTCTCCTGCTTCAATATGAAGAGTCAGGCAATCTACTGCCTTTTTATCTCCATAAGCCTTTGTTAAATTTTCTATTCTAAGCATAATTTCCTCCAAAAATAAATCTCTACCTTATTATTTTACCACGCGCGTATATATATTGTCAACAAAAACAAAAAAACTGCATCGCAAATGCGATGCAGTTAGTTTTCTTTATTAACCAAAGAAGTCAGCACCTACATTTAGGTTTGCCTCTCCCTCAGAGCCTTGAGTTATGGTTGGAGCATTTTCGTCTTCTGAATCTCCACCAACAATCCAGTTGAATGCATCACTAATCGCCATGATATCTTCAACATGAACTACATTTATTTCTATTTCAGGTCTTATATACTTCATTATAGCTTTCCTCCATTGGAATATATCAGAGAAAGTCTGAATAAGGGGCATAATTCGCCCATTACATTTCTTTACACGATTAGTATATCACATACTTTTTTGTTTGTCAACCTCTTTGGAAAAAGTTTTTTATTTTTTTACTTATATTTTTATATAATAAAAAATATTGAATGATACTGATTATTTAAGAATCAAAAATTCTATTCTAAGCATAAAAATCCCCCGATTGCTCGGGGGATTTTTATTAGTCGTTATAAAGCTCTGTGAACTTTGTAAGTCTCTTGTACTTAGCCTTTGCAGCCTCCTCAGCCTTAGCAAAGAGTGCCTCTGCTCTTTCTGGGAACTGTTGTGCAAGACGGCTGTAACGAGTTTCGCTTGTGATGAAGCTCTTGTAGTCGCCTGTTGGCTCCTTAGAATCAAGAGTAAATGGATTCTTACCCTCTGCCTTGAGCGCTGGGTTGAATCTGAACATCTGCCAGTAGCCTGCCTCAACTGCCTTCTTCATTTCGCCTTGGCAGTTAGTCATACCACCCTTAAGTCCGTGCATTTCACATGGAGCATAGCCGATGATGAGAGATGGTCCTGGGTAAGCCTCTGCCTCTGCCATAGCCTTAATGGTTTGTGCAGGGTCAGCACCCATAGCGATTTGTGCTACATATACATAGCCGTAGGACATAGCAATTTCAGCAAGGTTCTTTTTGCCGATTGCCTTACCTGCTGCTGCGAACTGAGCAACCTGACCGATGTTAGAAGCCTTAGAAGCCTGTCCACCTGTATTTGAGTAAACCTCAGTGTCAAATACCATTACATTTACATCCTCACCAGATGCGAGTACATGGTCAAGACCACCAAAGCCGATATCGTAAGCCCATCCGTCTCCACCGAAGATCCATACAGACTTCTTGGAGAGGTAATCCTT
>JAGALI010000154.1 GCA_017625275.1 Clostridia bacterium | reverse complement strand
TGACAAGGCAGTGAAGCGTGCCTTCAGAGGCGTTCTTGACAAGTATTTGAAGGACAACGGCAAATACGCAAGGAATGAAAGCATCACCTTTGAGGATATTGAGGATTGTCTTGTTTTGGTTATCAATAGCTTCTCAACAGAGACCTCTTATGAAAACCAAACTAAAAAATCAATCACAAACAAGTTTATCGAGGATTCTCTTTGCGACTTTATGAAGGAGAAGCTAGAGATATACTTCCTTGAAAATAGAGCTGAGGCAGAGATTTTTGCAAATCAGGTTCTTACCAATATGAAGGCAAGAAGAAGTGCGGAAAACACACGTCTTGACCTTAAAAATAAGCTAAGCACCTCTAACGATTTTGCAAACAGAGTTGAAAAATTCGTGCCATGTAGGTCCAAGGACCCAGAGGTTAGAGAGCTTTATATAGTAGAGGGAGACTCTGCGCTTTCGTCCTGTAAGGGAGGACGCGACCCTAACATTCAGGCGCTCATTCCTGTAAGAGGTAAAACCCTTAACTGTCTAAAGAGCACCTATGATAAGATTTTCAAAAGTGACATTATACTTGACCTTTTGAAGGTTGTTGGCTGTGGTGTCGAGGTAAAGGGCATTAAAAGCAAGGATAACATGGCTACCTTCGATATGAACAACCTGAAATGGCGCAGAATAATTATTTGTACTGATGCTGATGAGGACGGATTCCAGATAAGAACGCTAATTTTAACAATGTTCTATCGCTTGCTACCAACTCTCATTAAAGAGGGCAGAGTTTTTATAGCAGAATCCCCACTTTACGAAATCACAACCTCAAAGGACAAAATCTACTTTGCATATAACGAAGCAGAAAAGGCAGAAATTCTAGCAAAGCTGGAGGGTGAAAAATATACAGTTCAGCGTTCCAAGGGACTTGGTGAAAACGATAAGGAAATGATGTGGGAAACCACCATGAATCCTGAAAGCCGTCGCCTGATACAGGTTATGCCAACCGACGAGGAGGAAACAAGAGTTATGTTTGAAACCCTTTTGGGTGATGATATTCAAGCGAGAAAGGACTTTATTGCAGAATACGGCTATAAATATATGAATCTTGCCGATATCTAATCTAGCTATGAGAACTGATGTTGAATTTATGGCACTTGCCATTAAAGAGGCTAAAAAGGCGTATAAAAAGGATGAGGTTCCCGTTGGTGCTATTATAGTAAGGGGCGATGAAATAATTGCCAAGGCTTATAATACCAGCGAATATGGGAAAAACGCACTTTATCACGCAGAGATAAAGGCTATTGACAAGGCATGTAAAAGACTAGGTGGATGGAGACTTGTAGGCTGTACCATGTATGTTACTCTTGAGCCCTGTCCTATGTGCGCAGGGGCAATTGTAAATTCGAGAATTGAAAGGGTAGTTTACGGTGTACCCGACCACAAGGCTGGTGCCTTTGGTACAATGATAAATTTGACCGACTATCCCCTCTATAAGCCACAGATTACCTCAGGTGTTTTAGCCGATGATTGTGCCCAGCTTCTGTCAAGCTTCTTTAAGTCTAAAAGATAATAAAAAAATGCGACATGCGTCGCATTTTTTATTTTTTAAGACCCTTAACAAAGGCTTCAATTCTTTCAAGAGCTTGACCTAAATGCTTAACGGAGTAAGCATAGGAGATTCTTGCAAAGCCCTCACCACAATCGCCAAAGGCAGTGCCTGGAACTATTGCACAGTTATACTCGTATAGAAGTCTTTCAGCAAACTCCTCGCTGGATAGCCCAAAGGGAGCTATGTATGGGTATAAATAGAATGCACCCTCAGGCTC
>JAGALI010000153.1 GCA_017625275.1 Clostridia bacterium | reverse complement strand
GATATGACCTAATGCCACTTCGTGCAAAAAGCTTTGAAAAATATGGTAAGCTTTTTCTCGGTATGACAGGAAAGTTCCACCACGCTTGGGGTGAGTTCGGTGGCTTCAAGAACAAGGACGCTCTTAAATATGAGCTTGCTGATATGGTAAGCGTTGGCGCGTCTATGTCCGTGGGTGATCACTTGCATCCTAATGGCAAAATTGACAAGAGCACATATAATATCATTGGTCATGCGTTTAGATATATTGATAGCCTTGGTGAGTATATCGAAAATACAAAGGCGTATACCGACCTTGCAATTTGGATAAGTCATAATAGCGCAAGTGATCTTGGCTGTTCAAAGCTGTTGCAGGTAATGCATCTTGAATATGATGTTATTGATAATGGTCAAGAGCTTAATAAATACAAATGTGTAATTCTTCCTGATAGAGTGAATCTAACTGAGCAAGACAAAAAATATTTAACTGCCTACGTGCAAAACGGTGGCAAGGTTATTTGTAGTTATGAAAGTGTGTTTGATGAACTTGGTATATACAAGCAGGAAAAGTCAAGTGCAGATAAGGATTACATTCAATGCGATATCGATGAGGTTGTTACTCCGTTTATGTCATATTCCAGCGCTTATAAGGTAAAATGCGATGGAGAAGTACTGGCAAGGGTATATGAGCCATATTTCAATCGTACACGTCGTCATTTCTGTGGTCACAAGAATACTCCGTTTAAGGATAATTGCGAGGAGTATCCAGCACTTGTAAGAAAAGACAATGTTCTTTATTTTGCTCATCCGATTTTCGAGGCTTATGATGCTTCTGGTAACTACATTTTACAAAAATATATTATTAAGGCAATCGAGTCATTCTATGACAAGCAGCTTAAGGTTGAAAATTTCTATTCCTGTGGAAGAGTAAGATTAAGAAAGAGCGAAAAGGATAATTTTTACGCTCTCCATATTCTTTACGCACCACCAGTAAATAGAGGAAATGTTTGCTTGCTTGAGGATTTTCCACTTGTAAATAATATCAAAATAACTGTAAAGATTCAAGAGAAGATAAAGTCAATAAAATCAATACCTGATGGTGAAAAAATCAATTTTTCACAAGATGAAAATGGTGTTACATTCACCGTTGATAATCTAAAGCTTCATAAGTTAGTTGTTTTGGAATTTTAATAAAAAATTTCTTATAATTGTTGACTTTTAATACATATCGTGTTAAAATCATATTACAAATATTTATATCAAAAGGAGAAATTCAATGAAAAACACAGTAAAAATTCTTTCAATCGTTCTTGTTTTGGTAATGGCAATTGGTATGCTTGTTTCATGCGCAGCTTCCACATTTCCAGCAATCAAGTCCCGTTTTGAAAATGCAGGCTACACAGTTGATGCTGAAGAGGCAACAACAGGTGAGATTGAAACTGAAGAGGGCGTAATCACTTACACAATTCACACAATCACACTTAAGAAAGAGGAATCCGAGGGAGAAGGCTCACTTGGCGACCTTATTGGTGGAATAATCGATAGTGGCGTAGCTGCTTTAAAGACAGTATATGTTTGGGAATTTGGTTCTGACGAAGAGCTTACAAAGGCTATTGCAGAGAAATACCAGGATGACAAGGACTTTCAGGATATAATTGCTGACCTTCAAAACAGTGACTATGTAAATGGTAACTGCTTTATGGTACCTAACCTAAACGAAGACGCAGTTGATTTGTTCAAAGGTAATAAATAATAAAAAGGGCTCTAAGCCCTTTTTTATTT
>JAGALI010000152.1 GCA_017625275.1 Clostridia bacterium | reverse complement strand
TTGCAAAATCCTTCGGTCATCGCTAAAAACCATTCCCCGAATGGTTTTCTTAACGCTGGGTTCAAGACCCTATTTTTTGTTTAAAATAATAAAGAGTGGTCCTTTGACCACTCTTTATCTTGGTGCGAGAAACGGGACTTGAACCCGTACGAGCGAATCACACGCCCCTCAAACGTGCGCGTCTACCAATTCCGCCACTCTCGCATATCTGAGAAGGTTTTTCTTACCTTGCCAACATATTATACTAAAAGAATGTGCGCTTGTCAAGACCTTTTCCGAAAAAAGTTCAAAATTTTTTATAGCATTTTTAAAGCGAGGATTTGCTTCTGCCAAATCCCCGCTTCGCTCTTGATTTTATTAAAGAACCAATACTGCTATAATGGTTGAAAGAGATGCAAGCCCCATAAGAATTGCCAAAATCAAGCATACAAGTCTTGTACCACTCATCTTTACCTTTTTCTTTTTGTTACTCATTGCTATTACGACCTTTCTTTGTATCATCTATTTTTATTTGCTTTGTTGTGATGTCCTTATCGCTTAGCAAAACGCCTGTTGCTGGAATTTTAATCTTGCGATAACGAGACATTGCGTCAGGGAAACGCTCACTATAATCCTGAAGCACCTCGGTAATTACCTGATTTTTCTTGAGGTTCATAGCAAACACAGTTGTTCCCTGTGAGGTTCTTGTTGTTTTAATTGGAATAAGTGATGGCCTTATCAAAATAGCCTTGCTATCAGAGTTTAGAAGCATTATATAATCATCACTTGTTTCATAAACAATTTCAACAACAGGGGAAGCGTCGGAGTACGCCTTCTTGAGCTTCTTTCTTGAGCCCTGTGTTGCGTATTGACTCATTGGAACTCTTACAGCCTTTCCGTTTTCAAAGAAGAATATAATGTTTTGCTCTTCCTTATATTCAGGATTTACTCTCATGAATATTGGCTTCTCGTCCTCATCAAATTTGAGCTGATTTGCTACAAAGGTTCCAAGCTCCGATGCCTTTGACAAATCAAAGTCGGATATTTTTGCAAAATATACCTGAGCCTTGTTTGTAAAGAATATTATCTCATCCTTATTTCTAACCTCTTGCTCACCTATAAGCTCGTCGCCCTCCTTTAGTCGGTGCTCCGAGTTTCCTCTTAGGGATTGCTGGGTTATCTTCTTGAAGTAGCCCTCCTTCGTAAGGAATATTGTACAAGCATAATCCTCAATAAGGTCTTCCTTCTTAAATTCAACTATTTCGCTTGCCTGAAGTATTTGCGTCTTTCTTGGCTTGCCATATTTTTCTTAATTTCATTAAGCTGCTTTATGATGTATGACTTCATCTTAAGCTCGTCCTCAAGAAGCTCCTTAAGTCCACGGATTTCCTCCTCAAGACGCTTGATGTCCTCAATACGATTCATAATATATTCTCTGTTAAGGTGACGAAGCTTGATATCAGCAATATATTCTGCCTGCTCCTTATCAACGCTAAAGCCTGTCATGAGGTTTGGAACTACATCCTCGTCCTTTTCGGTTTCCTTAACTATTTTTATAGCCTTATCTATATCGAGAAGGATTTTGCTAAGTCCCTTCAAAAGATGAAGTCTATCGTTTTTCTTATTTAGGTCAAAGGTAAACTCGCGTCTTAGACACTCTGTACGGAATTTAATCCACTCGGTAAGGATTTCCTTAATTCCCATCTGTCTTGGAACACTGTTTATAAGCACATTGAAGTTGCACGCAAAGCTATCCTCGAGAGGCGTGAATTTATATAGCTTTTGCATAAGCGCCTCTGGGTCTGTGCCCTTTTTAAGGTCAATTGTAAGCTTAAAGCCACTTAGGTCAATTTCGTCACGGAAATCAGTAATTTCCTTGAGCTTTCCTGCCTTAAACATATCGGTAAGCTCCTTCAAAATTGCCTCTATAGATGTAGAATACGGAATTTCAAGAATTTCTATGCAGTTATTCTTTTGGTCGTAGGAATATTTTGCCCTTAGCTTAATAGAGCCCTTACCTGTTTCGTAAACCTTTCTTATCTGCTCTGGCTCATATACCACATATCCACCACCAGAAAAATCTGGCGCCTTGACTATTTCCATCATTTTTTCGGTATCTGTTCTTGAGCTTTTTAATAGTGCGATTGTGGCATCACAAATCTCTACAAGATTGAATGAGCATATTGATGATGCAAGTCCAACGGCAATGCCGAGATTTGGTGATACTAGCACATTTGGGAAGGTTGTTGGCAAAAGCCTTGGCTCCTTTGTTGTGCTATCATAGTTATCCATCATTTCAACAGCATTTTTGTCAATACCCGAAAAGATTTCTGCGCAGAATGGGTCTAGCTTTGCCTCTGTATATCTTGATGCAGCAAATGCCATATCTCGGCTATATTGCTTACCAAATGAGCCCTTAGAGTCTACAAATGGATGTAGCAAGGACTCGTTGCCACGAGTCAAGCGAACCATTGTTTCGTATATTGAAGCATCTCCGTGTGGGTTTAGCTTCATTGTTTCTCCAACAATATTTGCGCTCTTTGTCCTATGCCCAGTCATAAGACCCATTTTGTACATAGTATAAAGTAGCTTTCTGTGTGCTGGCTTAAAGCCATCTATTTCTGGAATAGCACGCGACACCATTACGCTGACAACATAGGGCATATAGTTAGTCTCGATAGTCTCGGTGATCGGTTGATACACAGGCTCTCTTTCTGTATATGTCTCGACCTCTTCAATTTTCTTTTTCTTAGCCATTTTTGCCTCCTATTATTTTGTGCGCACTTGCGCGTATCATTCTGTTATATAATGCAAGAGATTTGCCGTTTTTACTTGGAAGGTGTGCGTAAATGGTGCTAGCACCGATTTCATCTGCCCTTCTTAAAGCATCAAAAAGACGCCTTGTTTGCTCCTCTATATCATCTCTTTTTCCGATGGGTAAAAGAGTTATGCTACAAAGGTCATTTATCTCCTCATCATAGCACATAATTGCACAATTTTCACTTAATGCCCTTTCTCTTACAAGTGATATAAAATCTATATCATCTGCCACAAGATAAAGGCTTGCGCTTGGTGCATAGTGCTTATACTTCATTCCAGGAGATAGTGCAACCTCTCCTGCCTTTAGCTCCTCAGTAACTGCTGAGGACACTGAGACATTTTCACATATCTCGCTAAGCATTTCTACTGTTATAGCTCCTGGACGAAGCAATATAATTTCGTTTTCTGTTATTTTTATTACTGTTGATTCTACACCAACCTCGCACGCGCCTGCGTCAATTATAAGTGGAATTTCACCATTCATATCATTGAAAACATGCTGAGCTGTGGTTGGTGAGGGTCTTCCCGATTTGTTTGCCGATGGGGCGGCGATGGGAACACCACTTAGCTCTATTATTCTTCTTGCAACCCTGTGCACAGGACACCTTACAGCAACGCTATCAAGGCCTGCTGTAACCTCGCTTGGTATTATATCCCTTTTAGGCATTATAATTGTGAGAGGGCCTGGCATAAATCTTTCTGCAAGCTTATAATAAAGTGAGCTGGTATGGGCGATTTGTTCAGCCTCACTTGGCTTTGAGATATGTACAATTAGAGGGTTATCAGCTGGGCGTCCCTTTGCCTTAAATATTTCAAGGCATGCGCGCGCATCAAATGCGCTTGCGCCCAAGCCATATACGGTTTCTGTTGGAATACCGACAAGTCCACCGTCCCTTATTATTTGAGATGCCTTCCTTAGTGCGCTCTCATTTTCCTCGTTATATCTTAAAACCTCTGTTATCATTTTTCGCCCTTTAATTATTTTCGCCCTTTAGCTTTTCTGCTGCATCAGCTGTTGCTAGCTTCTCAAGCATTTCTCCTATATCTCCGTTCAAGAATGCGTCAAGAGAATAAACTGTAAAGCCTATTCTGTGGTCTGTTATGCGTCCTTGTGGATAGTTATAGGTTCTTATTCTTTCACTTCTATCTCCTGTACCAACCTGACTCTTACGCTCAGAGGCGATTTTCGAATTTTGCTCCTGCTGCTTGAGGTCATACAGCTTAGTACGAAGAATTTTAAATGCCTTGTCCTTGTTTTTAAACTGACTACGCTCGTCCTGACACTCAACAACAATTCCTGTTGGCTTATGGATAAGACGAATTGCACTTTCCGTTTTATTTACATGCTGTCCACCTGCACCACTTGACTTGCAGGTTTCAATAATTACATCTGTTGGTAGAATTTCTATCTCTACATCCTCAACCTCTGGCAAAACTGCAACTGTTGCTGTTGAGGTTTGTATTCTACCCTGTGACTCTGTTTCTGGAACTCTTTGAACACGATGAACGCCACTTTCGAACTTGAAGCGAGAGTATGCGCCCTCTCCAGATATCATAAAGGTTACCTCCTTAAAGCCACCAAGACCCGTTTCGTTACACGAAAGAAGCTCAGTCTTAAAGCCCTCAGAGTCGGCATACATATTATACATTCTGTAAAGCACATAGGCAAAGAGCGCTGCCTCCTCACCACCTGCACCACCACGAATCTCGACAATTACATTCTTGTCATCATTTGGGTCCTTTGGTATGAGAAGTATTTTTAGCTCCTGCTCTATTACCTCTATTCTATCCTTACACTCCTTATATTCCTCGAGTGCCATATCATAAAGCTCTCCTCCCTCGTCCATAAGAGCGCGTGCGCCCTCCATATCGCTTTTTGTTTTTTTGAACTCGCGATATTTTTCGATGATAGGTGAAAGTGCCTTATATTCCTTCATTATCTTGGTAAACTCGTCCTGATTACCTATAATGTCTGGGTTTGATAGGTCAGCCTCTAGCTGAACAAATCTATTTTCTGCTTGGGTTAGCTTATCAAACATATTACTTCTTCTTTACAAGGTGGACAGCAAATCCACAGATTTCCTCTTTCATATAGATAACCTTGAGTGCGCCCTTTTCGTCGTAGCCTGCGCTTTCCTCAATAAATTCAATACCTTGAGCCTCAAAGTATGCCCTTGCTCTGTCTGGGAAGTTTGTAGCTATTGCAATATGACCATTCTTACCATAGTATGGCTTATGCATAAATTCAAATTCACCACCACAGAAGGTTGAGCTGTTGCCCTCCTTATATTCAAGACCGAAGAGAGCGCAAATAAGCTTAGCACCCTTTGTTGCCTCATCCTTATTTTCACAGTTTATACCAATATGTACGAGCTTGAAGCCTAGCATTTTCATAACTGCGCTTCTTGTAAGAGCCTCGATTTCCTCGAATTTACCTGCATCAATAAGTGAATCCTTAACCATAAAGCTACCACCACAGGCGATAATCTTGTTGAAGGATAGATATGCGAGCATATTATCCTCATTAATTCCACCTGTTGGCATGAATTTGATTGCTCCATAAGGTGCGCTCATGGACTTAATCATATTAAGACCACCTGCTGCCTCGGCTGGGAAAAACTTAACTGCCTTTAAGCCTAGCTCAATTGCCTGCTCAACCTCGCTTGGGGTTGCGCATCCAGGGAGAATTGGGTATCCCTTTTCAATACAGTGCTTTACTACTCTTGGGTTAAGACCTGGGCTTACAATAAACTTAGCGCCTGCCTCCCAAGCCTCATCAGCCTGCTCTGGTGTGAGGACTGTTCCTGCACCAACAAGCATATCAGGAAGTGCATCAGTAACTGCCTTAATTGCTTCCTTAGCGCACGCTGTACGGAAGGTGATTTCTGCACAGTTAAGACCACCCTTTGCAAGAGCCCTTGCAAGTGGAACTGCGTTCTTTACATCTGTGATTTTGATAACTGGTACAAGACCGTAATTGTGAAGCTTTTCAAAAATATCCATTTTTATATCCTCTTTTTTTAATTTTTACAAAATGTGCTAAATGCCTTGTGCGCCTCGTAAAGGTCGTTCTTTGCTATTATCTCCATTGGAGCATGCATTGAAAGAACAGGAACGCCAAGGTCAACTGTATCAATGTTGTGGTTTGCGATATACATAGCAACTGTTCCGCCACCACCGATATCAACCTTTCCAAGCTCTGCAGTTTGCCAAATTACACCGTTTTCATCAAACATTCTGCGAATTTTGCCAACATACTCTGCGCTAGCATCGCTGGTTGAGCTTTTTCCTCTTGCGCCTGTGTATTTTGACATTACAACTCCACAGTTCATAAGAGAGCTATTACGCTTTTCAAACACCTCTGGGTACATTGGGTCATAGCCTGCGTTTACATCGGCTGAAAGACAGCTTGAGCTTGCCTTGACAACATTGAAGTTGCCTCCTAGGCATTTACAAAGCTCCTCCATCAAATCAACAATGAGGTCACACTGCATTCCACTAACGCCCTCAGAGCCAATCTCCTCCTTATCAGCAAGCACGCACATAATTGTGTCCTTACTATCCTTGTTTTCAAGAATTGCTGTGATTGCAGGATATGCACATACTCTATCGTCGTGTCCGTAGCCTGCAACAAAGGACCTATCAAGTCCAAGGTCTCTTGCCTTGATTGCAGGAACTGCACTTAGCTCTGCACTTATAAAATCGCTTTCTGTAATGCCATATTTTTCATTGAGGATTTTAAGCATATTGAGCTTTACTGCCTCGTCAAGCTCTCCATAAGGCTCAGAGCCGATAAGGAGATTCAAGCCCTCTCCAGAAAATGCATTTGCAAGCGTTTTTTGTGATTGCTCCTGTGCAAGGTGTGGAAGAAGGTCTGTAATACAGAATACTGGGTCACCCTCGTCCTCGCCTATTACAACCTCTATCCTTTCGCCATCTGCCCTTGAAACTACACCATGAAGTGCAAGTGGAATTGTTACCCATTGATATTTTCTTATTCCACCATAATAGTGGGTCTTTAGGTAAGCCATATTCTCGCTTTCATAAAGTGGATGCTGTTTCATATCAAGCCTTGGTGAGTCGATATGAGCTGCACAAATCTTTATACCATTTTCAAGGCTATTTGTGCCTGCCACAAAGATATAAAGGCTTTTATCTCTGTTATTTAAATAATACTTGCCACCTGCGACAATTTTATCTCCAAGCTTATATTCAGTAAAGCCTGCCTCGGTAGCCATTTTTATACCCTGCTTAACTGCCTCACGCTCAGTCTTTGCGCTGTCGAGAAATTTTTTATAGCCCTCGGCATATGACATAACAGCCTCACGATATCCCTCTGCGCTATCCTTAAAGCCGTTCTTCTTTTTATAAAAAAGCTTTTCCTTTAAAAGCTCCTCCTTGCTCTTTTCCTTATCCATATTACTCTCCTTTATCTATTTTAAGCTCCCTTATGATTGATGCGATTTTTGCATCAAGGTCGCCTTTATCATCGTTTACTATTTCATAGGTACAAAGCTCACGCAGTCTTTCGTCTGCAAGCTGACTTTGTATTCTCGCAATTGCCTTGGCACGAGGAATTTTGTCCCTTTTCATAACTCTTTGAATTTTCATTTCATATGGTGCTGTAACACATATAGTGACATCGCACATAGAATCAAATCCACTTTCAAAGAGCACAGGTGCATCAACAAGAATCGCTGACACTCCATTTTTCTTACATTCCTCTATTGTTTTTTCAACATCACTTCTTATATATTTATGAGTGATTGTATTAAGCACCTTTAGATGCTGTGAGGCATTTTCTCCCTCAAAGACCTTAGATGCAAGTGCCGTTTTATTTAACGAGCCATCGGAGTTTAAAATTCCCTTTCCGAAAAACATACAAAGCTCGTTTAGGCAAGGCGAGCCAGCCACAACTATTTTCGTTGTATATACCTTGTCGGTGTCTATATGAACAACACCATGCTCCTTGAATTTTTCACAGGTATAGCCCTTGCCCGAGCCACTTGAGCCACAAATTCCTATAATTATCATAGGTAAATTTCCTTTCCCTCGCTGTCTGACAAATATGCACTCTCAAGTATTTTTTGAACATATGCACCCTCATCAAATGATGGTGAGGTCGCCTTATTATTTATAACCGCATCGCAAAAGGCATACATACTGCCAAGATGTCCTCTTAGCCAACCGATTGGCGCCTTTATTCCGGGGAATATTCCAGCAGGGGCTGGGTAGCGATTTACGCACTCTATTTTAGTATAGCCTCGATAGCCACCATATGCGCCGTCCTTCGCGTCCTTCGTGTAAAGCTCAAGATAATTCAAATCCATAAGATTAAAGCGTAGGCTTCCCTTATCTCCTCTTGTACTTACTATTTCACAATATCATTTCCAGTTTCACAAAACATTTT
>JAGALI010000151.1 GCA_017625275.1 Clostridia bacterium | reverse complement strand
GATAGTTTGTTTCGATTTCGTCACGAAGCTTCGCGATTTCGTCTTCTGTCAAATCTTTTGCGCGTGTGTCAGGATTAATGCCTGTCTTTGCAAGGATATCCTGTGCGCTCTTCTTTCCAATACCGTAAATGTATGTTAAAGCAATTTCAACACGCTTTGCGTTTGGAATATCAACACCAGCTATACGAGCCATTTGTTTTTCACCTCATTTAAAATTTTGGGTTTGGTTTGAATTAGCCCTGTCTCTGTTTGTGCTTTGGATTCTCACAGATAACCATTACGGTTCCTTTTCTCTTGATAATCTTGCACTTGTCACAGATTTTCTTTACGGAAGGCTTTACTTTCATTATGAAACCACCTTTCTTATTTTGCACGCCATGTGATGCGGCCCTTTGAGAGGTCATATACTGATACCTCTACGGTTACCTTATCACCGGGCAATATTCTTATATAATTTAATCTTAATTTGCCTGAAATATGGGCTGTTACTATGTGTCCATTAGGCAATTTTACCTTGAAGGTCGCGTTAGGAAGTGCTTCCGTTACAACGCCCTCAAATTCAACAACATCATCCTTAGCCATTGTTTACTCCTTATGAATTAATTGGTAATCTTATTTTTGATTCTCCGCACCTTAAGTAACGGATTTGTGCGAGTTCTCTGTCCATCTTTATTCAGCCGCGAGAAGGACATTTATTTTCACTCAGTCTACCTTTGTTAAGAGAATTACGCCGTTTTCTGTAACTGCAATGCTATGCTCATAGTGAGCCGAAAGCTTGCCGTCTGCTGTAACAACGGTCCAGCCATCCTTAAGCACTCTTACCTCGTGTGTGCCTTGATTAATCATAGGCTCAACTGCAAGGGTCATTCCCTTATAGATGCGAGGTCCACGACCTGCTGTTCCATAGTTAGGAACATTTGGGTCCTCGTGAAGATGTGCACCAACTCCGTGACCAACAAATTCACGAACTACTGAGAAGCCACGCGCCTCTACATATGTTGAAATGGCATTGCCAATATCACCAATTCGAGGAACCTCTGCGCCCTCGATAGCCTTAACAGCCTCGAAGAAGCTTTCTCTTGTAGCATCTATTAGATTTTGTGCTTCATTTGATATTTCACCGACTGCGAAGGTATTCGCGCTATCGCCAGTGAAGCCGTGCCACATGGCACCCACATCAATTTTTACGATGTCGCCATTTTTAAGTATCTTCTTATGTGAAGGAATACCATGTATTACCTCCTCGTTGACACTTATGCAGGCACTGCCGGGGAATCCACCATATCCGAGAAATGTTGGCCTTGCGCCACATTTCTCGATATATTTGCGAATTTTGTCGTCGATCTCTTTGGTCGTTACGCCCTCGTGAATCATTTCCTTTGCAACGAGAAGAGCCTCACCAGTAATTCTACCAGCTACCTTCATTATCTCAATTTGCGCAGGTGTTTTTAACTGAATCATACTTTAAGCGATTGCGTCCTCAATTGCCTTGAGGGTAAGTGCGGTGGTATCCTGTACCTCCTCTTGACCCTGTACCAAGGTAAGAACGCCCTTTTTACCATAAAATTCCTTAAGAGGCTCTGTTTGCTCATGGTATATTACCAATCTGCTCTTCACAACCTCTGGAGCATCGTCCTTACGGATTATGAGCTTTTCTCCGCACTTGTCGCAGAATTCGCCCTTAGCCGAAGGCTTATACACTGTGTGGTATGATGCTCCGCATGGGCAAACGCGTCTGCCACCCATACGTTCAACAATTTTATCATCCTCAACCTCGATGCTGACAACGCAGTTGATATCAACTCCCATTTTGTCAAGCGCCTCGGCCTGTGGAACTGTTCTTGGGAAGCCGTCAAGGATGAAGCCGTTTTGGCAGTCGTCCTTTGCAAGTCTTTCAGCAATTATGCCGATTACAACCTCATCAGGAACAAGAGCTCCCTTTTCGGTGTATGACTTTGCAGCAAGTCCCATTTCAGTATTGTTTTTAATTGCTTCTCTGATCATGTTACCTGTTGAAATAGTAGGAATACCATACTTTTCTGCAACGATGTCAGATTGTGTTCCCTTACCTGCACCAGGTGCACCAAGGAATATAAGCTTGAGATTTTTACTCATTGATTTTCTCCTTATAAATTATTCGAGGAAACCTTTGTAGTGACGCATTGTCATTTGAGCCTCTATTTCTCTTACAGTCTCAAGGATTACACCTACAACGATCATGATTGATGTTCCACCGAAGGCGATGTTTGCAAGGCCAGCTGTGTAGTCACCGATTGGTGTAAGTGAGAAGATGAGCTGAAGAAGTAGAGGTAGTACGCATATAATAGATAGGAACAATGCACCAAGAAGTGTTATTCTGGAAAGAACCTTTGCTATAAAGTCAGAGGTATTCTTACCAGGACGGATACCTGGGATTGCACCACCGTTCTTCTGTAGATTACCAGAAACCTCAATTGGGTTAAAGGAAATCGCAGTGTAGAAATATGCGAATGCAATTATGAGCAAGAATTGAATGATTGCATATGTCCAAGCAACCTGAGAGGAAGGATCGAACTGATTAGCTACTGCTAGCCAGAAGCCACTCTCGGGCTTTCCTGTGAACATCATAATTGTTGATGGGATTGAAAGAATTGTGCTCGCAAAGATGATTGGCATTACACCAGTCATATTAAGCTTGATTGGAAGGTTGGAGCTTTGTCCACCATACATCTTTCTTCCAACTACCTTCTTTGCATATTGAACAGGTATTCTACGCTCACTATCTGTTATAAAGATAATGAACCATACGAGTGCGAGTATTAGCAATGCATAGCAAATTATGAATGAAAGTGAGCCGATAAACGCGCCTACCTTCATTGTTCCGTCTCTCATGGACTTGAAATTTGCGATTATTGAGCTTATATTTCCTGCGATTGAAACAGGAAGACGGGAAATAATGTTTGCGAAAAGAATGAGTGAAATACCGTTACCGATACCCTTTTCATTAATCTTTTCTGCGAGCCACATTACAACTGATGAACCAGCGCAAAGGCATGCTACGATTACGATTGCGAAGAACAGCCAGTTTGAGCTTGTGTTAAAGCCTTCGTGAATCATATTCCATTGCTTTGCAATGAGCATATAATAACCGATACCAGTTATTATTGATAAAGCTATTGTAACATAGCGTGTGTATTGAGCGATCTTTTCCTTACCCTCTTCTCCTCTTTTTGCAAGTCTCTCAAGTGGTGGAATTGCAACAGTGAGAAGCTGCATTACGATTGATGCAGTGATGTATGGTGATACACCAAGTGCAAACAATGTACCATACTGGAATGCGTTACCAGAAAGAATGTTTACAAAGCCAAGGGCTGAGCCTCCTGACAATGCAACGCCATCCTGGAATGCTGATCCCTTAAGAAATGGTAGTGGAATTACAGCACCTATTCTGTAGATGAGTAGAATGAGCGCGGTAAAGAGAAGCTTCTTTCTCAAATCTTCTATTTTCCAAGCGTTAGCCAATGTACGAAACATAATTATTTCACCTCGGCTTTTCCGCCTGCAGCCTCAATCTTCTCCTTAGCTGTTGCAGAGAAAATTGCAGCCTCGACAGTGATAGCTTTCTTGAGTTCACCATTACCGAGCACCTTAAGTCCGTCAGCTGCCTTGCTAACCATACCCTTTTCGATAAGAGTATCAATGGTTACAACAGAGCCTTTTCTAAACTTATTAAGTGCGCTAACATTAATAATAGCGTATTCTTTACCGAATTTATTATTGAAACCTCTCTTAGGGAGTTTTCTGTAAAGTGGGAGCTGTCCGCCCTCAAAGCCTGGTCTTACACCACCGCCTGAACGAGCGTTTTGACCCTTGTGACCCTTACCAGCTGTTTTGCCGTTACCAGATCCTGGGCCTCTTCCCTTGCGCCAAGCTGCTTTAGCTGAACCAGCAGCAGGTGAAAGTTCATGGAGCTTCATTTTTTTATCCTCCTTGTTGAAATTGATTTTGTGTAATTGATTTGTTCAACCAATTTCTGCCTTTTTGGCAGTCGGGTTAAGCCTCTTCTACCTTTACGAGGTGAGAGATAACCTTGATTTTGCCTGCCAAAACCTTATC
>JAGALI010000150.1 GCA_017625275.1 Clostridia bacterium | reverse complement strand
GTTAGATAGCCATCGTCCGTCTACTATGGTAGGGGTTTGCCAAAAATTCATAGAATTTTAGGGGGTTCTCGTGGTGCGCCTAGCCTAACTTGTCTATTAAGCCTTAAAAAACAGTTAGCTTCTTGCAAGTCAGGTGACATGCAAATGTGGGATTTGCAATGCGAAGTGCGAAGTAAAAACGACAAAAGGAAACAAGAAATGATACTTTTAAAGGGTCGTCCAAGGGACGAGAGTGGTAGAGAGGCTAGGGAGATTCGTGTTTACGATTACCTCGACCGACTTGGAATAGAGTTTTATCGCGTTGACCACGCGCGTGCCGAAACAATGAACGATTGTGAGGCGATTGATATTGCTCTTGAAACTGTAATGTGCAAGAATTTGGTGCTTTGCAACCGTCAGCACACGATGTTTTATCTGCTTATGATGCCAGCAAGCAAGCCGTTTAGGACAAAGGATGTGTCGCATATGATAAATTCGGCGCGTCTTAGCTTTGCAGAGGGCGAATATCTTGAAAGGTTTCTTGATGTGCACCCAGGCTCAGTTAGCATTATGGGTCTTATGAACGACAAAAATCACGATATAAATCTACTTATTGACAAAGAGGTTTTAGAGCCTGAGTTTATCGGCTGTCACCCCTGCGAAAATACAACTAGTCTAAAAATTAGGACGGCTGATATTTTGGAAAAATACCTTCCAGCGACAGGGCACACACCGACAATTTTGGACATACCTAGGTCAGAGGAATAAGAATGCTAAGCATAAAAATCATCGCGACAGGCGATTTCAAGGAAAATTATCTTAAGGACGCATGCGCCGAGTACAAAAAGAGACTTGGTGCGTGGTGCAGGCTTGAGGAAATTATCCTAAAGGAGGAAAAGCTACCCGACAATCCGTCCGAGGTGCAAATTGCAAGGGCGCTTGAGGCAGAGGAAAAGAGGGTGCTTGAAAAAATAAGCTCTAAGGCATATGTTATTGCTATGTGTGTAGAGGGCAAGCAATTATCTAGTGAGGAGCTTGCTGACAAGCTAAACGAAATCACTCTTTTAGGAAAAAGCGAGCTTGTGTTTATAATAGGCTCGTCATACGGACTATCAAATGGTGTAAAGCAAAGGGCAGATTATAGGCTTTCAATATCGAAGCTAACCTTTCCACACCAGCTACTAAGAGTCATTTTGCACGAGACGATATATAGAAGCCTCAGCATTATAAACAATTCACGATATCACAAATAATTATTACGAAAGGAGCCTCGAATGGAAAACAAGGCACAAATTGTAGTTGTTGGTGCAGGACACGCAGGTGTTGAGGCTGCGCTTGCCTCAGCTAGAATGGGACTTGACACAATTTTGTTTACAATGTCGCTTGACGCGATTGCAAATTTGCCCTGTAACCCATCAATAGGTGGAACGGCAAAGGGTCACCTTGTGTACGAAATAGACGCACTTGGTGGACAAATGGGAAAAAGCGCTGACGAGGTTACCCTTCAGGCGCGCACCCTCAATCTTGGCAAGGGAGCTGCCGTTTATTCAAAAAGAATCCAAGCTGATAGAATGAAATATCGCTCGATTATGAAGGGCGTTTTGGAAAGCACCAAGGGCCTTCGCGTAATTCAAGCCGAGATTACCGATATTGAGGTAGTGGGCGAGGGAGATGGGCGTAAAATCAGCGCTGTAATTACAAGGCTTGGCGAAAGATTTGAGACAGAGTGTGCGATTTTGTGCACAGGAACATTTTTAAATGGCACAATTCACACAGGTAATATTTGCTACCAGTCAGGCCCTGACTCTCTTATGGCAGCTACTGGCTTAACAGAAGCGCTAAGGCGTGAGGGCATTACAATGATGCGCTTTAAGACAGGCACGCCTGCAAGAATACACGCAGACAGCATTGATTATTCCAAGCTAGAGGTTCAAGAGGGAGACAAGGACCAGTTTCCGTTTTCGTATGCAACTGACGAGGTGGAGTACGCAAATGGAGAGCAAATTCCATGCTTTATAACCTACACAAATCAAAAAACACACGAAATTATTAAAAGCAACATAAAGCGCTCGGCAATGTATTCGGGCAACATCCACGGCACAGGACCTCGCTATTGTCCATCAATCGAGGATAAAATCGTGCGCTTTGCCGACAAGGAGCGCCATCAGCTGTTCCTTGAGCCTATGGGCAAGGACACAAAGGAAATGTATCTTCAGGGCTTTTCCACCTCTATGCCGATAGAGGTGCAAAGAGAGATGGTGCACTCGCTAGAGGGCTTTGAAAACGCAGAGATTATGCGCTACGCCTATGCGATAGAGTATGATTGCACCGACCCACAGGAGCTTCTTGCCACCCTTGAATACAAGAAAATATCAGGTCTTTATGGTGCGGGACAGTTTAACGGCACCTCAGGCTATGAGGAGGCAGGCGCGCAGGGACTTGTGGCTGGAATTAACGCCTCACTTAAGCTTCTTGGCAGGGAGCCACTTATCCTTCCAAGGTCCTCGTCGTATATCGGTACACTCATTGATGACCTTGTTACAAAGGGAACTAGCGAGCCGTATCGTATGATGACCTCACGAAGCGAATATCGCTTGCTTTTAAGACAGGATAATGCTGATTATCGTCTTACCCCAATAGGCAGAGAGGTAGGGCTTGTAGGTGACGAGCAATGGGAGCATTATATAAAGAAGCGCGCCGAGGTGGAAAAGGAAATTGAGCGTGCAAGGCATACTATAATTCGCCCAAGCGAGGAGCTGAATGAAATGCTAGAGGCTCTTGGAACCTCGCCAATTGCGACAGGCGTGTCACTTTATGAGCTTATAAAAAGGCCACAGCTTGATTATGATAATATGGCAAAATTCGACACCTCTCGCCCCCAAATGAAGAAATCAATCATATTTACAGCGCAGACAGAAATAAAATATGAGGGATATGTAAAAAAACAGCTTGCTGAGGTTAAGAGAAGCGAGAAAATGGAGCAAAGGCTACTCCCACAGGAGCTTGATTATACAACCATAAAGGGTCTTAGAATAGAGGCACAGCAAAAGCTGAATAAGGTAAAGCCTCTGACACTCGGTCAGGCGTCACGCATAAGTGGTGTTTCGCCTGCTGATATATCTGTACTAATGATTTATCTTGAAGCATAAGGAGAAGGCACAATGGCAATTTTAAATGTAAAGGATTATGGACTTATCGGTGATGGAGTTACACTTGAAACCGAGGCGCTTCAGGCGCTTATCGAAAGGGCTGAAAAGGGCGACACCATTTTGTTCCCTAAGGGCTACTATGTAACAGGAACTATCGCGCTAAAGAGTGACATTACACTTCTTTTGGAGCGTGGGGCAGAGCTTGTTGGCTCACGCAATATTGAGCACTATTACGACTGTGGCTTCTATCATCTTGAAATGAAGCAGACTGTGTCGCTAATTTACGCGCTCGACTGCGAAAACATAAGAATCACAGG
The DNA here is from genome assembly GCA_017625275.1 of Clostridia bacterium. GTDB lineage: Bacteria > Bacillota > Clostridia > Oscillospirales > CAG-272 > RGIG2000. Next base: position 18,774 of record JAGALI010000150.1, on the reverse strand, counting down.
CGAGGGTAAAATTCAAATGAATGGCGATGCATTCTTTGACTTTGACCAATATTTGCCACCCTTTCTCTCCGAGGAGGGAATGACAAAGGAATATGCGGAGCAAATGGTTATCGGCATGGTTAAGCGTCCAACTCAGCCAATATTCTTCAACAACTGCAAGAACATTACAATTGATGGCATTAAGATTTTCAACTCTCCATGCTGGACACTTGTTTTCTCAAACTGTGAAAATATTTTAGTTGAAAACATTTATGTAGACAACCACAACAGAATAGGAAACAACGACGGCGTTCACTGTAGCGCGTCAAGAAATATTATCGTAAGAAACTCAACCTTCCTCTGTGGTGACGACTGCTTCGCAGCGACCTGTATCACAAACGAAAATGGTGTATGCGAGAACATGGAGATTTACGACTGTCTTATGTCCTCTCGTAGCGCAGCAATTCGCTTTGGTCACCTTTATAGTAAGGTAAGAAATATAACTGTAAGAGATATTAAGATTATTCGCTCCAATCGTGCGATTGCAATCTTTACAGGCAACGACGGCTGTGTTGAAAATGCACGCTTTGAAAACATCGTATCCGACACCAAGATTTATGGTGGCTGGTGGTGGGGCAAGGGAGAGCCTATCGTTATCTGTGCCAAGGATGTAAACGGAACAATCTCAAATGTATCCTTTGACAACTGTCACTTCACACACGAAAACCCAGCAATTATTGTTGGCGAAAACGAAAATGTTAAGGGTGTGTCGATAAACAACTGTATCTTTAAGGCAGAAAGAGGCTCAACTCACCCATATTTTGTGAACAAAATGGACCTTCAGCCAAATGTACCTGACCTTATCGACCCAGCGCCATTTGAGTTCGGCGACAGCATCTATGTAGACAGCGCCGAGGTCACAGTAGACAACGAAAGAGTTTAATTTTACAAATAAAAGAACGCATAATGCGTTCTTTTTTTGTGTTAAGTAACACAAAGTGGGAAAAATGTGTTAAAATAGTTTTGATAACAAGCCAAAAGGGCAGGCGGGATAAAAGAAAAGGACAATAGGCAAGGGGAGCTTATGCTAGGAAAAGAATTTTTACCAATAACTAAAGAGGAATGTGAGGCACGCTATGGTGGCGCGCCAGACTTTGTATATGTTTCGGGTGATGCGTATGTTGACCACCCCTCCTTTGGCACGGCTATAATTTCAAGGGTTCTTGAAAATGCTGGCTTTTCTGTCGCTATCTTGGCTCAGCCAGATTATAAGTCCTGCGAGGAATTTAAGCGCTTTGGCAGACCTAGGCTCGGCTTTCTTGTAAGTGCAGGAAATATTGACTCAATGGTGGCGCATTATACTGCGTCAAAGAAAAGGCGCTCCTACGATTACTACTCGGCAGGTGGAAAAATGGGCGCGCGCCCTGACCGTGCCGTTATAGTTTACTGTAACCGTATTCGTGAGGCGTATGGAGATGTGCCTATCATTATCGGTGGAATTGAGGCGTCGCTTCGTCGCTTCTCGCACTACGATTATTGGGACAACAAAATCCGTCGCTCTATTCTTGTGGATAGTAGGGCAGATATTCTCACCTACGGAATGGGTGAAAAGATTATTCTTGGAATTGCAAGGCTTCTTGACCGAGGCGTGCCGATTAAAAAAATAAGAAACGAGCGAGGCTGTGTCTATCTTTGCGCAAAGGACGACCCTGTAAACTATCCTGTAGCAGATGAGCTTGATTTCAATAAAATTAAAGAGGACAAGCGTGAATATGCGCGTGCCTTCGGAGTTCAATATAAAAACCAAGACGCGATAAGTGGAAAGGCAATTGTTGAATACTACGACAACAAAAAGCTGGTTCAAAACCCACCCGAGTTCCCTCTTGAGCGTGAGGAGCTTGATGCCGTTTACGCCCTTCCATATATGAGAACCTACCACCCTGTGTATGAAAAGGACGGGGGAGTGCCTGCAATTGCAGAGGTTAAATTCTCAATAACTCACAACAGGGGCTGCTTTGGTGGCTGCAACTTCTGTGCGCTTGCGTTTCATCAGGGTCGCAGTGTTCGCTCTCGCTCTATTGAGAGCGTTGTTAGTGAGGCTAAGCTGATTACCGAAATGCCAGATTTTAAGGGCTACATTCACGACATCGGTGGTCCTACTGCGAATTTTAGATACCCTGCGTGTGAGAAACAGCTAAAAAGTGGTGTTTGTAGCAACAGAAAATGCCTTGTTCCAACGCCTTGCCCTAACCTTATTGCCGACCATAGCGAATACATAGAATTGCTTTCAAGGGTTGAGGCACTACCAAGGGTTAAGAAGGTGTTTATTCGCTCAGGTGTTCGCTTTGACTATATGCTTGCCGATAAGAGCGATGCATTCTTTAGAAAGCTGGTGCGAGACCATGTAAGTGGTCAGCTAAAGGTAGCGCCAGAGCATTGTAGCTCAGGCGTGCTTAAATACATGGGTAAGCCTGATGTTAAGGTTTACGACAAATTCAGAGAGAAATACTTTAGGCTCACTAAGGAATGTGGGCTGGAGCAATATCTTGTGCCTTATCTTATGTCATCTCATCCAGGTAGCACATTGAATGACGCGATTGAGCTGTCGCTGTATCTTCGTGATCAGGGCTGTAATCCAGAGCAGGTGCAGGATTTCTATCCAACACCCTCGACTGCGTCAACTGTCATGTACTACACAGGCATAAATCCCTTGGATATGAAGAGCGTTTACGCGCCTGATGATTATCGCGAGAAGCTTATGCAAAGGGCGCTTTTGCAATATCGCCGTCCAGAAAACAGAAATCTAGTTCGTGAGGCGCTTATAAAGGCAGGACGCGAGGACCTTATCGGCTATGGTGCAAATTGCCTTGTAAGGCCAGACGGAAGAGACAGGGGAATGCGGAATGCGCAAAAGGAGCGAGGTGCAAAGGACACCGCAAGGGGCAAAGGGGCGCAAAGGAGTGGCTTTGACGCGAAAAAGGACGCTCCACAGGCAAAAAACCAGTCCTCACGCACGAGCGCGCGTATTAATAAGAAAAATAAAAAAAGTAAAAAAATTTAGTCATATGTAAAAAAAGTCTTGACAAAATGTATATTGTGCGTGTATAATATACCTTGTCTTGAAATCGAGAAGATAAATTGGCTTTAAATTGATGCTGAATATAGCTCCAATTTAGATTAAGGAGGTGCAACTATGTTAAGAACTTACCAACCAAAGAAGCGTCAGAGAAAAAAGGAACATGGCTTTAGAAAGAGAATGAGAACTGCTGACGGAAGAAAAGTTTTGAAGAGAAGACGCGCAAAGGGTCGTGCTAGACTCACATACTAATTTTAGTATTTACGCAGATTTTATGTGTCCCCGAAGGCTATATTCGGGGACTTTTTCTTAAAAAGGGTTTTAGGCTTTTCCGGACAAGGGTCAAAAAAGTCAAGTACTATCAAGTGTAGCGATTGGGCTACAAAGAGGTGCATATGAAGCATATCGCAATTAGCGAAAACCATTTATACTCGAAGGCTTACGCAAAGGGGGACAAGTTTGTAGGCAAATTTGTTGTTGTCTATATTCTTAAGGACTTGAAGGCTGGCAGGCTGATGAAGGCACACCCCGAAAAGGAATATATTAACCGAATCGGTCTTACGGTTTCAAAGAAGCTTGGAAGGGCACATATAAGAAATCGTGTAAAAAGAATTTTGCGTGAGGGATTAAGACAGACCGAAAGGGAAAATAATCTTAAAAAGGGATATCTTATAGTTTTAGTTGCTCGTGCCAGCGCGACAGACGCGACGAGTGAGGATATAAGACGCGACCTTACAAAAGCCGTAAGGGCTTTAAACTTTATTAAATATTAAAAATGAAAACAATTCTTAAGCTTTTTGTAAAGCTATACCAAAAGCTTATCTCGCCGATTTTGCCGAACTCGTGTCGCTTTACGCCCACCTGCTCACAATATGCACTTGAGGCGCTAGATAAGCATGGCGCAATAAAGGGTTTAATTCTTGCCATTTGGCGAGTTTTAAGATGTAATCCCTTTTGCCGTGGTGGTTACGACCCCGTGCCTGATAGATTTACTCTAAAAAGGCAGGATAAAACAGGAGAAAAAAATGATTGATTTTTTAGCAAGATTACTTGGCTATGTTATGAAGGGCTGTTATTGGCTCACAAATAACTATGTTGTAGCACTTCTTTTGTTTGCTGTTGCCATGCAATTGCTTCTTTGCCCATTTGGAATTAAGCAACAGAAGAACATGGTTAAGCAGGCGCGCCTTCGTCCAAAGGAGATGGCGATTAGAAACAAATATAAGGGTAGAACCGACCAAGTAACTCTCAAAAAGATGCAAAACGAGATAATGGAGCTTTATCAAAAGGAAGGCTATTCACAGCTTGCAGGCTGTCTTCCATTGATTCTTCAGCTTGTAATCATCTTCCCACTTTATCAGGTAGTTATTCGTCCACTTGAGTTCATTTCTGGACTTGGAGAGGGCGCGTGTGGTGAGCTTGCGAAGCATCTTGGCTTGTCAGGCAATGCAGTACAGGTTCAGCTTTGTAGCTGGCTTCAAAGCAGTGAGAATATAAATTCACTTGCTCCTGTAGATGGCGTTATTTCACAGGCAACTATCGATACAATTAAGGGACTTAGCACAATTCCAAATGTAAGCATGTTTGGACAGGACCTTGGTATTAATCCTTGGGACGCATTCGGTCAGTCATATTGGTGGCTAATCTTCATTCCTGTTCTCAACCTTGGCTTTATGTATCTTTCACAATTCCTTTCAAGAAAGATGTCATATCAAAACCCACAGGCAGAGCAGATGAACAATTCTTCAATGAAGATTATGATGTATGTGCTTCCACTTATGACAATGTTCATCACCTTCCAGTTCGCCGCTGCAATCGGTATTTACTGGATTTTCAGAACACTTCTTTCAATGCTTCAGCAATTCATTTTCTATAAGACTATGCCATATCCTCAGTTTACTGAAGAGGACTATAAGAAGGCAGAGCGCGAGATGAGGGGCACAAGAAAGAATAAAAAATCAGAGGCAGAATATGTTGTTCAGCCTGGACAATATCGTTCGCTTCACCACATAGACGATTAAAAGGAAAAATAAGCTAATATGAAATTCGAATATACAGTGACAGGAAAGACAATTGAGGATGCTTATACAAAGGCAGTGGCTGAGTATTCCAGCATCGGAGATATTGTTGATTCCACAGTTATCTGTGAGGGCAAAAGGGGATTTCTTGGAATCTTTGGTGCTCAGCTTGCCGAAATCAAGGTTGTAATTGATGATGGCAGACCTGAGAGAAAGCCAAAGCAGGAGAAAAGGCCTGAAAGAAAGGAAGCCCCAAGGCAAGCTCCACAGGAAAGCAAAAAAGAGGAAAAGCCACAGGCAGAAAAGCCAGTGCAAAATCCTCAGCCAAAGCAGGCAAAGAAGGCAGACAAGCCTCAGCCAAAGAAGGAAAAGCCACAGTCAGAGCCAGAGCGTCCTCCTATCAAGGATGAGGACATCAAGGTTACAGTTCAAGAAAAGAGCTTGGCAATGGGCTTTATTAAGGACTTTATCGCAAGCATTGGCTTTAATTGTGAGGTTAAGGGAGACCTTACACCAAACGAGGAGGGCTATGTATCAAGAGTAGTTACCGTAGAGGGCGAGGGCGCATCTGTGCTCATCGGTCATCACGGAGAAACCCTTGATGCAATTCAATACCTTGCAAACCTTTGTCTCGCACGCAAGAGCGATAGCGATCATAAGGAATATGTAAAGGTAATTGTTGATATTGAGAACTATCGTGCAAAGAGAGAGCAAACGCTTCGCGCTCTTGCAAGAAAGATGGGTGAAAAGGCACTTCGTCAGGGAAGAAGCATTCACCTTGACCCAATGAACCCTTACGAAAGACGCATTATCCACTCTGAAATTCAGAAGATGGACGGCGTTTCAACTCACTCTGTGGGCTATGATGAAACTCGTAAGATAGTAATTACAGTAGATAAAAAGTAATAAAAAAGAGCCTTGCAGTCGCAAGGCTCTTTTTTTGGCTTAATAAGGAAGGCTCAATTTGTTGACAAAATTCGACATTTGTGCTACAATTGTAATGCAAGTATGAGCTAATCATATATATAATTTGGCAACAAGGAGTAAAAAATGAAGCATTACATTTTATATAATCCTCATGCAGGCAGAGGTCTAAATGAGCAAAGCCTTGGTGAGCTGGTTACAAAATACGAGCAGGCGCAAACAATTAATATGACAAAAATCGACGCCTATAAGGATTTTTTTGCAGGTCTTGAAAGGGACGATGTAATTATACTTTGTGGTGGCGATGGAACGCTAAATCGCTTTGTAAATGACACAGACGGAATTGAATACGAAAACGATATTTTATATTTTCCCGCAGGCACAGGTAATGATTTCTTAAATGACATAAAGGACGAGGTTGGCGCTCCACCCTTTGATGTTAAGAAATACATAGCTAGCCTTCCAACCGTTGAAATAAACGGAAGGATTCATAAATTTATAAATGGCGTAGGCTATGGAATTGACGGCTATTGCTGTGAGGTCGGTGACGAGCTAAAGGCACAGGAAAAGGAAGTAAATTACACCTCGATTGCAATAAAGGGACTTCTTTTCCACTACAAGCCTGCAAACGCAAGGGTTACAGTTGACGGACAGGAATATTTCTTTGAAAGGGTGTGGATTGCACCTACAATGAATGGTAGGTTTTATGGTGGTGGTATGATGCCAACACCGGCTCAAAATCGTATGAGTGGAGAGCTTTCGGTGATGATTTGGTTCGGCTCAGGTAAGCTAAGAACTCTCACTGCCTTTCCGTCACTTTTCAAGGGCGAGCATCTTAAGTACGAAAAAATGATAAAGGTGCTTTCTGGCAAGGAAATTACAGTTGCCTTTGATTCTCCAAGGGCGCTTCAAATTGATGGCGAAACCGTGCGTGGTGTTTCAAGCTACACGGCAAAGGCTCCAGCACCAGCCAAGGTAAAGGCATAATATTAATAAAGGAAGTCACCTTTGGCTTCCTTTTGCTTTTTGACAGGATAAAAATTTTTTGAAAATTCACACCCTTTAGGGTGTGTTTTTTGTTTTTTAGGAAAAATTTGCCTCAAAATGAAAGTTGTCCGTTTTGTCCGTTTTCATCTGTTATGATAGAAATTGACCGAGGGAAAGGGCCCTTTCCTTGGTCGAAAATGAGGCAAGGGGGGGTGTGAGATATAGACGAGGAAATAAAGGAACGCTTAAAGAGGATTCTTTTGTCAATAGCAAGTGCTGAGGCTAGCGATGTAATAAAGTGGGCAAGGGCAAGCGTTGGTAAAAGAATGCCCAAGATGAGTGACGACCTATCAAGGGCTGTCGCATCTATCAAGGTTAAGGCAAATGGCGAGAGCGTAGACTGCGAGGTCAAGTTACTTGACAAGCTCAAGGCGATAGAGCTTTATTTTAAGCTGTGTGGAGTGGACACAGATACTACGGATGGCACACTTTACATTGATTACGACTATATTTCCCCGACTGAAAGAAATGAGGATTAGCGTACCTATGAACGAGGTGTTTCGCACCTCAAATTCAGTCAAGGAAAGATACAGGATAGAGTGTGGGTCGGCAGGTAGTGGAAAAAGCGTAAATGTCGCAAGGGATTTTATCCTAAAGCTATCAGATGTGAAATATAAAGGGGCAAATTTGCTTTGCGTAAGAAAAACGGAGAGCTCTCATCTTGATAGCACCTATGCAGAGCTGACAAGGGCAGTTAGGGAGATTTTTAAGGACAAATGGGGGGCGTATTGGGAAATATCGCGCTCACCACTTAGAATGCGCTGTAAAGGCACAGGGTGCTCGGTTTTATTCAGAGGAACTAAGGACGACGCCCAGCGCGAGAAGCTAAAATCAATCCAAGCCATTGAGGGGAAAATCACATGGGTGTGGGTTGAGGAGGCAACGGAGCTTGACGAGACTGACCTTGATATAATTGACGACAGACTACGAGGCGTGCTGGAAAATCCAAATCTATATTATCAAATCACGCTCACCTTTAACCCCGTAAGCGCCAATCATTGGATAAAAAAGAGGTTTTTTGACAGATGCGACAGCGACACCTATACGCATCGCTCCTGCTATCTTCAAAACGCCTTTATCGACGAGAGCTACCACCGTCGAATGATGAGAAGGCGAGAGCTTGACCCAGAGGGCTATAGAGTATATGGCCTTGGAGAATGGGGCGAGAGCGAGGGGCTTATTTTGCCTCATTATACTGTTGCCTGTGTAAATAAAGAGCCAGATTTTTATGACCGAGTTGCAATAGGTCAGGACTTTGGCTACAATCACGCCAATTGTATTTTAACCATTGGACTTTTAGACGGAGATGTCTATGTGCTTAGCGAGCTTTATACGCGATACAAGGATACGGCTGAGATAATGGAGCTGGCTGAGAGGGCAGGCGTCAGCAAAAGCACAATTATGTGGTGCGACAGCGCTGAGCCAGATAGGATAAGGTCGTGGCGCAAGGGTGGCTATAGGGCACAGGCGGTATCAAAGGAAAGCGGTAGCGTGCGAGCGCAGATTGATTACCTAAAATCGCATAAAATCATAATAGACCCCTCTTGTGAGGCGCTGATACGCGAAATTGGTATGTGGAAATGGCAAAGGGACGCCTCAAGTGGTAGCTTTATCGACGAGCCTGTGTGCATAAATGATGATGCAATAGCCTCGCTTCGCTATGCCATAGAGGGTGAGCGCAAGAGGAACGGACCAAGAGCCATTTCCAAAAAATTACTATACATATGAGGAAAGCGATGAACACATTAAAAATTAAAAGGCTTATTCAAGACTTCAACGAGAGCGTGCTACCGAGGCTTAGACGCCTAAAGAGCTACTATTCGGGAAATCACCAGATTCTCTTTGAGGAAAAGGAGCAGGGCAAGCCACAAAACAAGGTTGTAAACAACTTTTGTAAGAACATTACCGACACAACAGTTGGTTATTTTATGGGCACGCCTGTTTCGTATAGCTCCGACGATAGAGAGCTTATTTCTGACATTACAGGCATAAATGACTATAATGACGAGCAGTTTTTAAATAGCCGTCTATCAAAGGATTTATCTGTTTATGGTGTCGCTTGCGAGCTTCTTTATTTCGATGAGGAGCATAAGATAAGAATGTGCCCTCTTGATGTTATGTGTGTTGTGCCAGTATGGTCAACCACCGTTGACAGAGAGCTTATAGGCGCAATCAGAATAGCAGAGGGAGAAAACGAAAGCACTCTTCTTATTGAGGCTTATGATGAGCACGAAATCAACTACTATTCTCTAAACAAGGCTGGTGGAGCCTTAGAAAAGCTCGACACAGTCCCCCACTATTTCGGTCAAGTGCCGATTAACTTCTACTTTAACAACTCCGAGGCAACAGGCGACTTTGAGCCTATCATCTCGCTTGTAGATGCATATAACAAGCTACAAAGCGAGAGCGTAAACGATTTTGAGCTATTTGCCGACTCCTACCTTGCAATTACAGGCATGGGCGGAACTGATAGCGAGGATATAAAAAGGCTTCGTGAGAACAGGGTTTTGCTTCTCGACGAGGGTGGACACGCAGAGTGGCTTACAAAGAGCGTAAATGATGCCTACATAGAAAACCTAAAGAGCAGAATTTCAAGCGATATTTATCGCTTCTCAGGCTCTGTGGATATGACCGACGACACAATAGGTCAAAGCGCGTCTGGAATAGCAATAAAGTATCGTCTTTTGAATTTTGAGAACAGGGTTTCTGTAACAGAGCGCTTTTTCAAAAAGGGACTTATGCGTCGCTATGAGATGATTTGTCAGCTTCTTAACACTATGGGGGCATCCTACGACTGGAGAAGGCTCAAAATCACCTTCACAAGAAATCTTCCAGAAAATCCTGTCGATAGCGCCGACTACGCACAAAAAATGAGTGGCGTTGTGTCGCGCAAGACGCTTCTTGAGAATATTCCTATTGTAACTGATGTAGAGGGCGAGATTGAAAGAATAAAAGAGGAGAGCACCGATGAGTGAAGAGATAGAAATTGTGGCAGAAGCTGAGCCACAGGGCGACGAGGTCGAAAAAGAGGAGACCGAGCCACAAGCAACAGAGACAGAGATAGCCGAGCAAGCGCAAGAGGAGCAAGCACCACTAAGCGAGAGCGAGCAGGGCAAGGACACAGAAAAGCCCATTGATACAGCAGAGCTTGAAAGAGAGCTGGAAAAAGAGCGCGAGGCTAGGCTACTTTGCGAGAATAAGCTACTTTGTATGGGGCTATTAGAGGAAAATGGTATGCCAAGAGAGCTTTGTGATTATTTGACCGTTAGCGACGAGGGCGAAACCCGAAAAAGAGTAGAGTGCGTGTCCAAAATAATCAAGAGTGCAATAAACGAGGGCGTTAGCCAAAGGCTTGCCACAATCAAAAGCCCAACACAGGGTAAAAACGAAATGACAAAAAAGGAATTTAAGGGCCTCTCGTTGGCAGATATGCAAAGGCTATATAAGACCGACAGAGAGCTCTACAAGCAATTAACAAACAAAAATTGAGAGGTAAAAAATGAGCACAGTTTACGAAAACGAAATTATTGAAAACAAAATGACAGAGCTTCTTAACACACGCCTTGATACAAGAGCGCTTATGACGATTGACACCTCACTTGCTGAAAACGCAGGTCTTCGCAAGGTGATTAACCGTTACACCTATAATGGTAAGGTTGAAGCACTTAAAAAGGGTGCAAAAAACAATCAAAAGGGTAGCGTTAGCTTTATTTCAAGAAATTATGATGTTAAGAGATATCAGCAAACCTTCGAGTACAATGACATGGATGCAATGGCAGATCCATACATTGTAGATGTAGCAATGCAGGGTGCGATTGCCGAGATTTCAAACGAAATAAACGAGGAATATGTTGCAGAGCTTCTTAAAATCTCTAACAAGGTAGCATACGACAACGAAAAGGTTACATATAACGACTTTGTTGATGCACTTGCAACCGTGGATTGCGAGGTTGACGGAGATTTGTTTATCATCATGGGCTCAGAAGCAAGAAAGCAAATTAGAAAGGACCCAGACTTTGTTTCAGCAAAGCAGGGTGAGATTATTTACAGCGGTCAATTTGGTACCATCTGTGGTATTCCTGTAATCTTCTCAAAGCTTATGCCAGATAACAAAATCGCGATTACAAACAAGAACGCAATTCGCTTCTTTGTAAAGAAGGAGGCAAGCGTTGAGCAAGCAAGAGATATTGAAACAAAGGACAACACAGTTGTTTATGAGCGTCATGGTGTTATTGCGCTTGTTGACGACACTCGCTCTGTTCTTCTTGCAAGAGCAGCAAGAGAGCTTGATTGGACAAGAAGCGAAATTGAAAACGATTCCCTTGAGGTTCTCTTTGCTGATGCTGTAAACAAGCCAAACACAGAGCTTTACGACTACTATTACAAGATAGAATATAGTGGAGAGATACCACTAGAGGGAGATTACCTACCTATAGAGAATATACCATTTGACCCATTCAATCCAACCATTGATGGAGTAACTCAATATGCAACAAACGTTTTGATTGTTGAAACATATAAGATGTCTCCTTATGTTTCTGGTGTATGCAGACTTGATGTTAGAACTCACTAAAAGGAGAATGCTATGGAGATAAAATCAGATAAATCAAAATCCGAAATAATCTCTGTTGCAAAAATCCTTCTCTCCGTTACAGACGGAGAGAAGGACGCTCTTTTAGAGGCACTTTTGGAAAACGCCTATGCCTATGCCGTTGGCTTTACTGGCTGTGAAACGATTCCGTCAAATCTTCTTGTGAAAATGATGTGTGAGGACTTTTCAAAAAGCAATGGAGTTACAAAAAAATCCAGAGCAGGAATGAGTGAGGAATATATCGACGGATATGGAAAAACAACGGTAGCGTATCTTAAAAGCATTCGAAAAATAAAGACTTTGTGAGGGTTTTATATGCTTGAAAATGAAAAGAAAAAATACAAGGTATATAGAATAAACGCGCAGAGAGTGTGCAAGGAAGAAGGCGAATGTAGCCTTGCTGTATATATGACAAGCGACAGGCGTGATGAGGACGAGGATGGGCTTTGCGTATATCTTAAAAGAACATATTATGGTATTTGTAATATAATGGATATAAGGACTGCCGACATTATAAAAATAGATGGTCGTGATGCAAGGGTGCTGACAGTCAGTCGCGATGGAAATGAGCTGATTTTGCATCTTGAGAGCATAGAGGTGCTTGATACAGGGGCATATGATTACGAGGGGGACGAGTGATGTTTGATGTGATACTTAATAAAATAAAGGAGTGCGTGTCAAGCGAGGTTTCTCAAAGGCTCAGCGAGGCAAACAAGGAGAGCACCATTGTAAAAATAGCGCCACAGTCCTACGACAGAGGCGTTTGCTTATCTAAGCTTGAGGTTATGTGTGTGGCCAAGAGCTACGAAAGGGCGCTTCTTTCCTTTGATGCGATTTGCGAGGGGCTTGAGGCATTGCCAATCGAGGAAAACGAAATCCTTGAGATAGAGCTTGATAGCACTGTTATTAAATACGACACAGTGTCGGGCATGACGCGTCTTTTAGGCGTGTTTAAGGCATATACGGAGGTGCTGGCAAATGACAATTAACTCAAGCGTTGGAATGGTAAATTTGAGCACTGACGCGATAAGACTAGAGAAGCTTTACATATCGGGCTACGAGCTTAAATCCGAGCTTGGAATGCCTGTTGATATGCAGGGCGCGTGCCGTCATGCAATGTCTATTGGCAACAGAGAGATAAAAATTGAGGGCTACATAAGCGAGGGGCTTGAGGAAAACCGCAGGCTCATTACAAAAATTTGCACAAGCAGTGAGCCGTTTTTGCTAATTGATGATGGCTATTGTCTCGAATCAATCGCAAAAAAGGGCCCCGAGTTCTCATATGAAAGACGCTTTAGGGACAAGCTTTTGAAATTTACAATTTATGCCGAAAGCATAAGACCCTTTTGGCATAGCCTGATTAGAACAGGCGTAGAGTTTGTAAGCATAGGAGGAACAAGCTCCCTTAGTATAAGCGTAAGCTCCGATACGCCCGTGGGCTTTGAGGCACAGCTCCTTATGATGACTAGCGCAGAAAGCATGCGCTTTGCCAAGGGTGAAAAATACCTGGAAATACAATACCCCTTTTCGATAGGAGATACTGTGTTTATAGACACAAGGCATGGTAAAAAGGGTGTTTGGATTCAAAAAAAGGGAGCAAGCACGCGAGAAAGCATTATCGACAGCGTTTCTATAGGCTCAAGCTTCTTTGAGCTTGATGTGGGAGATAACCAGATAAGCTATTCGATTTTAACGGGCGCGCTAAGAGCAGTCTTTTACTATACTCCTGTGTATATGAGGTGAGGCTATGGAAATAAAGGTACTTGATGGTAGCTTCAGACTCAAGGGCATAATAGATAGTGTGCAGTCGCTTAGCTATACCGAATGTCTAAGGAGTGCAGGCAGGCTTCATATGAAAATCCCATTTGACAAGGAGCTTTACGAGCTACTAAAGCCTCCGGCAAGATTGCTGATTGACTCATTACCCTTCAATGTCGAGATGCTCAGGTGCGAGAAAAATACAATTATAGTCACAGGTGTGGGGATTTTTGATGAATTTAGACACATTTACATCTGCGACCCAAAGCATCAAAGCACTACACCCAGCCACTATCTTTCATATTTGGCTAGTGAGGCAAGCTTTGACAATGTACGCTATGTGGTTTATGGTCAAACTGAGGTGAGCGAGAGCGCTGTGGAGCTATACAGCTGGTGTGATAGCTATGAAAGCATTATGAAAAGAATCTTCCACGAGTATGACTTGGGCTACAAAATGATATATGATGACAAGCTTGAGGAGCTTGCGTTTTATATAGTCCCACTTCACGATAAGGCATACAAGGGTAGCTCTGTGCTGGTTGTAAGCGACGAAAGAGGAGATTATGAGCTGATAGAGTCGGTCCTTGATGTAAGCGATTACAAGAATAATGTAGAGCTTTTACAGTGGTATGCACATACTCAAATAGGCTACAGAGAGAGCTTTGACAGAAGTGGTGGCGAGCCAAAAAGAAGCATCGCTATGGAAACAAGTATTCCTGCAAAAAGCGAAACGGATATAGAAAACGGCTTCAGAGCAATCGCTGGCGAGCTTTTTGCAAAGCACTCAAAAAGGCAGGAATACAAAATTATGCCAACAAGGGAGCTGGGGGCCGAGCTTGGCGATATAGTGTTTTTCGAGAGCTCACGCCTTGGACAAAGCCATGGAGCAGTGCTTGTCGAGAGAGAAACAAGCTATGGCGACACAGGGTGCAAGAAAATACTTACTCTAGAGGTGGATAAATGAGCGAGCAATTAAAGGAAATATGTGATGAAAGGAGCAAGCAGACAAGACGAAGACTGGATAAGCATTCTGACACTATAGACGCGCTTAAGGTGTGCTCGGTTAAGCTTACCGAGATGGTTGAAATACATAACGAGCGCTTAAAGGACCACGAGAGCCGACTTGACGACCTTGAGAGGCGTCCCTCAAGCATTTTGTCAAAGGTGGCAGATGCGCTTATCTCAGCAATTGTTGCGGGACTTGTATGCTTGATTTTGTGATGAAAAGAAAGCTGACAAGCAGAAAGCTTTGGCTAGCAATTATCGGATTTGTAACAGCCCTTTTGGTGGCGTTTGGCGTTGACGATATAAAAATTGAGCAGATTTGTGCGTTGATAGGAGCGCTCGGCTCGCTTTGTGCATACATACTTGCCGAGGGCTATGCAGATGCAAGAGGCGCTAAAAATAGCGATGATGATAAGCCAGAGTCCGAAAAAGATGAAAATAAATTATAAAAGGTCTTTATTTTTTTACGCTCGTGTGGTAAAATACAAATAAGGATTTTTAACCACAGAGGTATAAGAATGATAAAGGCTATTATTTTCGATCTTGATGGCACTCTATGTGACACAATGCCTGACCTTCGCACTGCGATGAACGCAATGCTTGCAAGGCTAGGCTATAAAACACGCTCTCGCGCTGACCTTATAAGGTTTATAAATAATGGTGCAAGGGAATTTGTCCGTCGCTCACTTCCAAAGGAGGTGCAGAGGGTGGAATTTATAATTGATAGCGCGCTTGGAGTTTATGAAACGGAATACGCAAAATGCTACTGCGAGAAAACCAAGGCATATGACGGAATAAAGGCTATGCTTATGGAGCTCAAGGGCAGAGGCTATAAGCTTGCTGTGCTATCAAACAAGCAGGACAAGTTTGTCAAGGATATAATTGACACTGTGTTCGGCAAGGGGCTATTTAATATAGTTCAAGGACAGTCTAATTTGCCAACTAAGCCAAATCCAGAATCATCTCTTGCTATTGCAAGGGCGCTTGGCGCGAAGCCAGACAAATGCCTTTTTCTAGGAGATAGCGATGTTGATATGGAAACGGCGAAGAATGCAGGAATGCTATCTATCGGCTGTGCTTGGGGTTATCGAGAGGCAGAGGTGCTTCTTGGGGCGGGCGCAGAGAGAATTGCCGAGAATCCAGATGCCATTGTGCCACTTGTCGATGAAATCGAGGGTGAGCTTGCGAGAATGCGAGAAGAGGCAAGGCTTGCAAAAAAGAGAAAATAAAGCAAAAAGCATACCTAAAAATTTAGGTATGCTTTTTTTATGGAATATGTTGAAATATATTTGTGCGTGTGATAAAATGAGGATAGTGTATTAATTCCCAGCCCTGCGCCGTTTACTTGGCGAGGCATTGAGAGGTTTTTATGAGCGATACGATTTGCGCAATATCCACAGCAAGAGGCAAGGGTGGAGTTGCTATGATAAGAATAAGTGGCCCAGACGCGCTTTCAACTCTTAGGCGCGCCTTTGTTGCGTTTTCTAAGGGGGATTTTGAGCCAGAGCCAAGGAAATGCTATTATGGACAGATTCTTCGCGATGGAGTGCCGATTGACGACGTAACCGCCACCTATTATAAGGCGCCAGCCTCATATACAGGTGAGGATGTGTGTGAGATTTGCTGTCATGGTGGAATTTATGTAACACAGGCAGTGCTTGAGGTTGCGTTGTCATCTGGCGCAAGGCTTGCCGAGGCAGGAGAGTTCACAAGACGCGCGTATATAAATGGCAAGCTCAGCCTTTCGCGCGCAGAGGCAGTAGGTCAAATAATTGATGCTACAAATGATGCACAGCTTAGGCTTTCTAGTGCCACAAGGCGAGGCACGCTTTCAAAAAAGCTTGATGAAATAAAGGGAATAATGCTTGATTTGATTGCAAGGGCATATGTTGTGGTTGACTACCCTGACGAGGATTTGCCTAGCCTTGAGCGTGGGGCGATGATTGAAAGCCTGTCGCTTGCAAGAGATGAGCTTTATAAGCTCAAGAAAAGCTATCGTGCAGGACTTGCCGTTTGCGAGGGTGTGAAAACTGCTATTGTCGGCAGACCAAACGCAGGAAAAAGCTCTCTTTATAACGCTCTTAGTGGTGAGGAGCTTGATATTGTAACAGATATTGCAGGCACTACGCGAGATGTTATTGAGCATACAGTAAGCGTTGGAGATGTCACCCTTCGTCTGGCTGACACGGCAGGCATAAGAGATACAGCTGACGAGGTTGAGAAAATCGGCGTCGAAAGGGCAAGGGAAAGGCTTGACACAGCTGAGCTTGTTCTTTGTGTCTTTGATGCGAGCGAGGTGGAAAGCAGCGAGGACTGGGAGCTTCTTTCGCAAATAGAGGGACGAAGCGCAGTTGCGATTATAAACAAGACTGACAAGCAAAGAAAAATGAGCACCGCGCTTGAGGACGAGATAAAAAAGCGAATAAAAAGAGTTGTATATATGAGCGCTAAGGCTGAAAAGGGCATAGATGAGCTTGGTAGGGTGCTTAACGAAATGTACGCGCTTGACGAGATTGACCTTTCAAGCGACGCTGTAATTTCAAATGCAAGGCAGGCATCAAGCGTAAATACAGCGCTTCAAAAAATAGAGGAGGCGTGCGCGTTCCTTGAAATGGGTCAAAGCCCTGATATTGTGTGCTTCTCACTTGAGAGTGCGCTGTCATGCCTTGAGATGATAGATGCAAGGGCAGTAAGTGAGGAGATAGTTAGTCAAATCTTTTCGCGCTTCTGCGTTGGTAAGTAGAGGAAGATATAAGCTTTATGAATGATAATACTAGCTCATTAGAGAGCAAGAGATTTACAAAAAACGATAGTGGCTTTATTTGCGAGGCGTGTGGCTTCGAGGTTAAGCCTCTTGGCTATTCGTCAAGAAACCATTGCCCCAAATGCCTATGCTCAAAGCATGTTGATGTGATGCCAGGAGACAGGGCAAGCGATTGTGGTGGAATTATGCGTCCTGTCCGTGTTGAGCTTAGCTCAAAGAAGGGCTACATGATAGTGCACAAATGCGAAAAATGTGGATATGTGTCTAAAAATCGCACAGCGCATGAGGCAGAAATTCAGCCAGACGATATGAGAAAAATAATAAAGCTTACAGCAGGTGAGCTATAATGAAATGCACCCTATGTCCACGAAAATGTGGGGCTGACAGAGAAAAGGGACTAGGCGCTTGTGGCGTTGGCGACAAAATAAGGGTCGCAAAAATAATGCTTCATCATTGGGAGGAGCCATCAATTAGTGGCACAAGAGGAAGTGGCGCAATCTTCTTCTCTGGTTGTCCTCTAAAATGCGTTTATTGCCAAAATCGCGAAATCAGCCATGGGGGTCATGGCGAGGAGATAACGGTGGCTCAGCTTGCTGAGGCTATGCTAAGCCTGCAGGCGCAGGGCGCACACAATATAAACCTCGTTTCCCCAACACAGTATAGCGACAAAATAAAGCAAGCCATAGACCTTATAAGAGACGAGCTTGAAATCCCAGTTGTTTATAACACAGGTGGGTATGAGGATGCTGAGCAAATTGCAGGACTAAGGGGCTATGTCGATATATTTTTGACCGATATTAAGTATTTTTCTTCCGAGGCATCTAAAAAATATTCGAGCGCTAGAGATTATTTTGAGATGGCAAGCCACGCGCTTGACGAAATGCTAAAAATCGCCCCTGAGTGCGTTTTTGATGAGCACGGAATTATGAGAGGTGGCGTAATTATAAGGCATCTTGTGCTACCGACGCTCCGTGCTGATTCGATAAGGGTGCTGGAGACGGTGGCAGAGCGCATAGATATATCAAAAATAAGGCTCTCACTAATGAGCCAATATACCCCTGATTTTTGTGATGAGCATTACAGGGAGCTAAAAAGAAAAATAACCACCTTTGAATATCAAAGCGTGGTTGATAAGGCAACACGGCTTGGCTATGAGGGCTACATACAGGAAAAATCCTCAGCCAGCGCAAAATATACCCCAGAGTTCAGGAGGGAAGAAAATGAAGATTAGAACACCTGATTATGTAACACTTCGCTTGGAGAAGGACACGCTTGATTTAAGTAAGGAAGGCAACGAAAGAGCAAGCGTGCGCTTTGAGCTAAACGGAGATGCGCTCAAGGTGCTTTTAAAGGCTAATGAGGGCGTAAGAGCCATTACTCTGCGCTGGAAGGGCAAGGCAAGAGAAGGAGTTAAAATTCTTGGTGACGCATGGGAAAGAGGCTATGGTGACCTTGAGTGGAGAGGCATAGTTCCCGACAGACATATGCCTTGGTACATGGCAGTATCAAATGGAAGCGACATGGTAACTGACTATAGCGGTAGGCTTACTGAGTGCTTTGGCGTTGGCGTTCAGCCAGGTGCGCTTTGCATGTGGAAATATGATAGCGAGGG
>JAGALI010000149.1 GCA_017625275.1 Clostridia bacterium | reverse complement strand
CGCTTGGCACATCTGTTACGGATGAAATGCTTGACCTTGTATTTGATATATTGTTTAATCCTATCATTGAGGACGAAGCCTTTTCAAGAAATAATACCGAAAGCGAAAAGCTAGAGATAATCGATATTATAAATGCTGAAATTAATAACAAGGGCAGATATGCACAAAATCGTTGTACAGAAATTATGTGTAGCGACGAGATTTTTTCAATAAAGCCCTTCGGAACAGTAGACCAGGTTAAATCAGCCACAGCTAAGCAAATTTTTGATGCATATAAAAAGGCACTAAGAGAATATAAGATAGAAATATATTTTGTTGGAAGCCTTGATATTGATAAAATAGCTACAAGATTTAAGGCATGTTTTGATAAAATAGAACGCGCACCAGAGGAGCTAGCGCAAATTGAAATAAAGCGAGTAGCGGGGGAGCTAAAAGAGGTAACCGAGGTGCAAAGCGTTGCACAGGGAAAGCTTTCAATGGGCTTTAGAACAGGTAAAACCATTGAGGACGGAGACTATCATATAGCACAGCTCTTTAGCGAGATTTATGGAGGCTCTCCAAGCTCAAAGCTTTTTGTTAATGTTAGAGAAAAGAAAAGCCTTTGCTACACCTGTCGCTCATATGTTACTCAAAAAAGCGGACTTATGTATGTTTCAGCAGGCATAGAGGCGGAAAATAGGCAAATTGCCGTTGATGCGATTCTAGAACAGCTTGAAAATGTAAAAAACGCCAAAATTACCTGTGAGGAGCTTGACAACGCTAAAAAATCTCTTAAAAATGCATATATGAATATATATGATAGCCCAGCAGGCATGGAGGTCTGGACACTTAATCGTGAGCTTTCAAATAATCACGACAGCCCATTGCTTGAGGCAAAAAGAGCTTCTGAGGCAACAAAGGAGCAAATTGCAGAATTTGCAAGAGGCATCACTCTTGACACAATATATTTTTTGAAGGGAGAGGATGCAAATGGCTGAAATCATAACGAAAGAAAATAAAATGCTTGGCGAAAAATATTATACCTTTACTCACAAAACAGGCTTAAGGGTTTATGTTTTTCCAAAGAAAATGACATCAAGCTATGCACTCTTTACAACTAAATATGGCTCTATAGATAACAGATTTAAGCTCGAGGGAGAGGACAAATTTGTCAGTGTTCCTGACGGAATTGCACATTTTCTTGAGCATAAAATGTTTGAGTGTGAAAACGGAGAGGATGCATTTGAGCTTTTTGCGAAAACAGGCGCCAGCGCAAATGCCTATACCTCAAATGCAAGAACGGCATACCTGTTTTCAACAACAGATAATTTTTACGAAGCTCTAGAATATCTTTTGGATTTTGTAACTCATCCGTATTTTACAGAAAAAACCGTTCAAAAGGAGCAGGGCATTATAGGTCAAGAGCTTAAAATGTATGATGACCACCCAGGCGCAAGACTTGAAAAGGGACTTTTGCAGGCTCTTTACAAGAATAATAAGGTTCGTATAGATGTTGGTGGAACAATTGAATCTATCGCTGAAATCACAGCAGAGGTGCTTTATAAATGCTATTATACCTTCTATAATCTTCATAATATGGTGCTTGCTGCTTGTGGTGATATAGAGCTTGATAGAGTTGAGCAAATTTGCGATAAAATTCTAAAGGACGCACCAAAGCAAGTAATTATAAGAGATTACGAGGGAGAGGACGAGCCAAAGGGCGTTTATAAAAAGAGAAGTGAGTGTAGGCTTGCGGTATCAAAGCCCATTCTTTCAATAGGAATTAAAGATAGCGATATTTCAAGCTGTCCAAGCGAAAGAGCAAAGAAGTTTTATGCAACCCTTATTCTTAATGAAATGCTTTATTCGCGCTCAAGCGAGCTTTATACAACTCTTTATGATAAAAAGCTTATATCACACTATCTTGATTCGGCATTTGAGCATAGTGAGAATTATTCCTTCAATGTTATAGCTACCGAATCCTCAGACCCAGAGGCTGTTTATGCTCACTTTGTGGAGTTTATAAATAAAACTAAGGCACAAGGTCTTGATAAGGAAGCCTTTGAGCTAGCAAAGAGAACAATATATGCTTCTTATATAAAGAGCTTTGATTCAACCGAGGACATAGCCGAAAATATAATAACTAACTATCTAGAGGGCACAGATGTATTTGAAATACCAGATATTATAAGCTCAATAGATTATGACTATATAAGCAAGCTTTTCGAGAGCTTTTATAAAGAGGAATATTATGCTATGTCAGTTGTAAGACCAATAGAAAAGGAGTAAATATGCCACTTAAAATACACTATATATCCTTTCCGGGGCTTGGGATTGATGAGTTTAAAATCAATTCTAATGCGATAGAAATAGGAAATTTTAAAATTGCTTGGTATGGACTTATAATAATGGTTGGAATTATTTCGGCCATTTTATATGTTTGGTTTCGATTTAGGGAAAATAATATGTCAAGCGATGATTTAATAGACTTGGCGCTCTTTACAGTAGTGTCAGGCGTGGTTGGTGCAAGACTTTATTATATTATTTTTAGTATAATAGAGGACCCATCATCTTATATAGTAACCAATGCAGGGGGCTTTTTCGCTAATTTCGGTGCATCTCTTGGCAAGATGGTATCGGTTTGGAATGGTGGTCTTGCTATTTACGGTGGAATTATAGCTGGTGGAACAGCAGCCGTGCTTGTTGCAAGATACAAAAAGATAAATATGCTAAAAATCCTAGACTTTTTGGCGCCTGCAGTTATGCTAGCGCAATCAATTGGAAGATGGGGAAACTTCTTCAATGCAGAGGCACACGGAGGAGCAACTAATATATTCATAAAAATGGGAATAAGGGCAGAGGGTTCATTCTCAACCTACTATTATCACCCAACCTTCTTCTATGAATCTCTTTGGAATTTAGTTGGATTTTTGGCTATTTGGCTTATTTTTGTAAAGCTAGATAAGACAAAATGGCTTCATAAATTTAATGGACAAATATTTTATACCTACCTAATTTGGTACGGACTTGGAAGGTCTTGGATAGAGGGGCTTCGCACAGATAGCCTGTATCTGATTCCAGGCGTGATAAGAGTATCACAGCTTGTCGCTATTCTATCAGTAATTGCTGGAACAGCACTTATGGTATATAGCCTCGTGATGCTTAAAAAGGGCAAGGAAAACGCATTTGTAAAAAGAGTAGATGTTCCAAAAGTGGTAACGGAGCAAAACACAGAAAAGAAGGTAGAAGAAAATGGCGAAAATAATTAATGGTAAAGAGGTATCAGCAAGCGTACGCGAGGAGCTTAAAAAGGAAACAGCAGAGCTTGTAGAAAAATACGGCATAAGACCAGGTCTTGCAGTAATCATTGTGGGTGACGACCCTGCATCAAAGGTATATGTAAATAACAAGGAAAAGGGCTGTGCCGAGGTTGGATATTATTCCGAGGTATATAGACTTCCTGCTGAAACCACACAAGAGGAGCTTATCGCGCTTGTACAAAAGCTCAATAGCGATGATAAAATTCATGGTATTTTGTGTCAGCTTCCTCTGCCAAAGCATCTTGATGAAAACGAGGTAATTCTTGCAATAAATCCTGATAAGGATGTTGATGCATTCCACCCTGTAAATGTTGGAAGAATTATGATAGGCGACTATAGCTTTTTGCCTTGCACACCTGCTGGTGTTATGACACTTATAGAAAGCACAGGAACCGATATTTCTGGCAAGGAATGTGTTGTAATAGGAAGAAGTAATATCGTAGGAAAGCCACAGGCAATGCTTCTTTTACATAAGAACGGAACTGTTACAATTTGTCACTCAAGAACAAAAAATCTAGCTGAGGTTACAAGACGCGCTGATATTTTAGTTGTTGCAATTGGAAAGGCAGATTTCGTAACAGGAGATATGGTAAAGGAGGGCGCTGTCGTTATTGATGTAGGAATGAATAGAAGGGCAGATGGTAAGCTCACAGGAGATGTTGATTTCGCATCTGTTGAGCCAAAGGCGTCATATATCACCCCAGTTCCTGGTGGAGTTGGACCTATGACAATCTCAATGCTCCTAAGAAATACTATGACAGCAGCAAAAAACACTATTAAATAAAATAAAGGCGAGATTTAAAAATCTCGCTTTTCTATTGCGTCAAGAAAAAATATATGATAAAATGTTAATGGTGGTGATGAAATGGAAATTGAGAAAATTAAGGAGCAAATGGATAAAAACGATTTATTTTTAACCATTTGTGCCGAATATTTAAATAAATATGAGACTCTTGTTACAAAGAAAACAATCGATGAAATAACAGGTGGAGATAAGGCTCTTGAGCAAATGGCATTTGCAAGATTTTTGTCCTCTGCATTCATCGATGATGATGCTCTTGAAAAGCAAATGTATAAGG
>JAGALI010000148.1 GCA_017625275.1 Clostridia bacterium | reverse complement strand
TATGTGGCTGGGTTTGACCTTGGTGAGCGACCTATTGGCGACTGGTCTATTGCAATCACCTTATCAAGCGCCTCGTAGCCCTCTATCGCATCACACTTACCAGGATAGGTGATTGCACGATTGAGCTTTTTAGCAAGCGCTTGTAGCAAAATCTTATTCACAAGCGAGCTTTTTCCTGAGCCAGAAACACCAGTTACAGCAACAAAGCATCCAAGAGGTATTTCAACATCAATATTTTTGAGATTATTCTCTCTTGCGCCCTTAATCTTAAGAAGCTTGCCATTACCCTTGCGTCGTTTTTCTGGCACTGGTATCGTTTTTCTTCCACTAAGGTACGCGCCTGTTATTGATTTTTTATCCTTCATTATTTCCTCAGGCGTTCCCTGTGCGACAATTTCGCCACCATGAACTCCTGCACCAGGACCTATATCAACAATGTAGTCGGACGAGAGCATTGTTTCCTCATCGTGCTCTACAACAATAACGCTATTTCCAACATCGCGAAGGTCCTTCAGAGTCTTTATAAGCTTGGTATTGTCGCGCTGGTGAAGTCCTATGCTTGGCTCATCAAGAATATACAAAACTCCAACAAGGGACGAGCCTATCTGTGTCGCTAATCTTATTCTTTGCGCCTCTCCACCTGAGAGAGTTGACGCCTTTCTTGCAAGGGTTAGATATTCTAGTCCTACACTATTCATAAAGCCAAGGCGTGCACGAATTTCCTTTAGGATTTCCCTTGCAATCTCCTGCTCGCTCTCGGTAAATTCAAGCGAATTTATAAACTCAAGCTCCTTAGTTACAGACATACGACAAAATTCGTCAATGTTTTTGCCACCAACTGTTACAGAAAGAGAAAATTCATTGAGCCTTTGTCCGTGACATTTTGGACAAGGGGTTTCCTCAATAAACTGCTCATAATACTCATCGCCCATCATCTTGATTCTGCCCTCGATGATGCCGATAATACCCTCAAACCTTACTGTTTGGCGCTTATGCTGCTTTGCAAAGTATCTATCTATTGTATAATATTCGTCGCCTGTGCCATACAAGAGTGCATTTAGCTGCTCCTTGGTGTAATCCTTAATTGGCTTGGACAAATCAAAGCCAAAGCGCTCTCCTGCTGCCTTAATAAGTGGTCCCATCCAGCTTTCATCATCTATGGTTTTAAAGCCATTTACAGCTATTGCGCCCTCGTTTAGTGAAAGCTCCTTATTTGGTATGATTTTTTCAGGAGATAGGTTTCTCATCTCGCCTATTCCTGCGCAATGTGGGCACGCGCCAAAGGGGTTATTAAAGGAGAACGAGCGTGGCTCTATCTCTCCGAAGCTTATTCCGTGCTCCTCGCAGGCGTAGTTGGTTGAAAATTCAAGCTCCTCGCCCTCGCCCTCTCTTGGCATTGTCACAACACATAGCTTACCATCTGCAAGCTTAAGCGCAGTTTCAACAGAGTCAGCAAGACGAGAGCGTATTCCGTCCTTCATAACAAGACGGTCTATAACTATGTCGATATTATGCTTTTTGGTTAGCTCAAGCTCAATATCCTCGCTAAGGTCATAAACTGTTCCGTTTATTCTAGCTCTTGCGTAACCATTTTTGCGTGCGTCTGCAAGCACCTTCTCATGTCTTCCCTTTTTACCTCTTACAACGGGGGCGATTACCATAAAGCGCTCTCCGTCCTTAATGGTGAGGATTTTATCAATTATCTGGTCTACGCTTTGCTGTCTTATTTCCTTGCCACACACAGGGCAATGCACAACTCCAAGGCGCGCGTAAAGAAGCCTTAGATAGTCATAGATTTCTGTTACTGTTCCTACGGTTGAGCGAGGGTTCTTTGAGGTGGTTTTTTGGTCGATTGATATTGCTGGGGAAAGTCCCTCTATGCTATCAACATCAGGCTTGTCAAGCTGACCAAGAAACATGCGCGCATATGACGAAAGTGACTCAACAAAGCGACGATGTCCCTCTGCATATATTGTATCAAAGGCAAGCGAGCTTTTTCCCGAGCCTGAAAGTCCTGTGAGAATTACAAGCTTGTCCCTCGGAATTGTTATATCTATATTTTTAAGGTTATGAACTCTAGCACCCTTAATTTCGATATTATTTATCATTCTTTTCTCCTATTTTGTCAGCTTAAGCTCCTTAATTCTGTCACGCAGGTATGCCGCCTTTTCAAACTCAAGCTTACGCGATGCCTCACGCATTTCGCTTGTCAGCTGTTCTATCAGCTTTTCCTTATCCTTAGCGCTCATTCTCTTGGTTGACTTTGTTTCCTCAGCCCTCTTGCCGAGGTCTATCACATCATAAACCTCTTTTATGATTGTTTTTGGAATTATTCCGTTTCTCTCGTTATACTCCATTTGAATAGCGCGACGGCGATTTGTTTCGTCTATTGCATTTTTCATAGAGCGAGTTATAGTGTCGGCATACATTATAACCTTGCCGTTTGCGTTTCTTGCAGCACGACCTATTGTCTGTATAAGTGAGGTTTCAGAACGGAAAAGTCCTTCCTTATCAGCATCAAGTATTGCGACCAGCGACACCTCTGGAATGTCAAGTCCCTCTCTTAAAAGATTAATTCCGACAAGGGCATCAAATTCACCAAGACGAAGTGCACGAATAATCTCCATTCGCTCTATTGTATCTATGTTATGGTGAATATATTTTGCCTTTAGGTCATTTGCGCACAAGTATTCAGTCAAATCCTCTGCCATTTTAGTAGTAAGCGTGGTTACAAGCACACGCTCTCCCTTTTCGGCACGAATACGAATCTCGCCCATAACATCGTCAACCTGTGTCGCGATTTCGCGCACCTCAATCTCTGGGTCAACAAGACCTGTTGGACGAATAAGCTGCTCGGCAATTACTGTTGACTGCTCCTTTTCGAAGTCGGCAGGGGTGGCTGATACAAATACCGTCTGATTTAGCTTTGACATAAACTCTGGGAAATACAGAGGTCTGTTATCATAGGCAGATGGCAGACGGAAGCCGAACTCAACAAGATTTTTCTTTCTTGCAAGGTCGCCACCACTCATTCCACGCACCTGTGGTATCATTACATGGCTTTCGTCGACGAACATAAGAAAGTCGTCCGGCATATAGTCAAGAAGGGTATATGGCGTTGATCCAGGCTCTCTACCAGATAAAACCCTTGAGTAATTTTCGACACCTGAGCAAAAGCCAATTTCTCGAAGCATCTCAAGGTCATACCTTGTTCTTTCCTCTATTCTTTGAGCCTCAAGAAGCTTGTTCTCAGACTTGAAATAAGCGACACGCTCCACCATTTCCTCATAGATTTCATTAAGAGCGCGCTCTCTTTTTTCATCACTTACAACATAGTGGTTTGCTGGGAAAATTGAGCAGAAGCGAAGTCCCCTTAGAACCTCTCCGGTAAGGGTATTTATCTCGCTTATTCTATCAATCTCCTCGCCAAAAAATTCGACGCGAATTGCCTTATCGCTTGATGATGCAGGTAAAATTTCGACAACATCGCCACGAATTCTAAATTTATCTCTTACGAAATTAACATCGTTTCTTTCGTAGTTCATGCTAACAAGACGGCGCACAAGGGTGTCTCTATCAAGCTCCATACCCTCGCGAAGGTCTATAACCATATTGTGATACTCGTTTGGGTCACCAAGTGAGTAAATACATGACACAGAGGCAACTATAATCACATCACGACGCTCAAAAAGCGCGCTCGTGGCGCTATGGCGAAGCTTGTCTATCTCATCATTTACCATAGCGTCCTTTTCAATATATATATCCTTGCCAGGAATGTATGCCTCAGGCTGATAATAATCATAATATGACACAAAATACTCGACAGCATTTTCTGGGAAAAGCGCGCGCATTTCGCTACACACCTGTGCTGCAAGGGTTTTATTTGGCTCCAAAATTATGGTTGGACGATTTACATTTGCGATTACATTCGCCATTGTAAAGGTTTTTCCTGAGCCTGTAACTCCAAGCAGGGTTTGCATTCTATTTCCTGCATTTATTGCATCAGTTAGCTTTTTTATCGCCTCAGGCTGGTCGCCCGTTGGCTTATAGCCACTGACTAGCTTAAATTTATTTTGCTCCATGACGACCTCCTGTTGTTTTTGCGTATATTATTTTATCACAAATAAATATATTTGTAAATATATTATACTCTTTTGATAAGAAAAAATCTATCCGAGGATAGATTTTTAATTCTTATTTTGTAATCAATTCTGTGCTTATAGCACTGCCCTCCTCTGCATTAAGCTGGTATGGCAGGCTTTGCTCTCCACTCTTATGAAGAACCACTGAGTTTTTGTCGCCTATAACATCGCTAAGCACATCAATTATCATATTCAACGTCAGCTCTGTGTCTGTAAAATCAACATTTGTAAACTCAAGCTTAAAGTATTCGTAGTGATATTTTGATGATTTTTCGACAATATTTGGGGTGTAGGTATTTCCCTTGTTATCGGTTAAGGTATAATATATCTTTGATTCATCAAAATCAGGATAGGTGCTAGCAATATCGTCCATGTGGCGAGTGTTATATCTTACGCTAAGCTGTAAATAGCCTGACTTCTCAATATAAACGAGCGAATAGGCATAAAGTCCACCGTTTGGCGAAAAGCCCTCATCTGTTGGGCTATGTGTGCGTAAATCGCTGGAATTAGCGTATGCTTTTTTTAGATTTTCTGTTATTGTAAGCTCCTCTAGCTCCTTGTGGTTTGATTTTATCATATTCACAGCAAGAAGCACAATTACAGCTACAATTGCCACAATTAAAACTATCTTTAGTATTTTTCCAAGCCTTTGCAATTTATTTTCTCCTATGACATTGGCATTATTTTTTATTTTTCTCTAATATACTCGTATTCTATCATAGTTTTTAGTTATGTTCAAGTTTTTTTGAAAAAATACTTGACATTGTTTATATTTTTATATATAATATGTATGCTTGTAAAATTGTGTGGAAGGAGTTTTTTATGATTATTGATTTAAAACCCCTATTAAGTGGTAAAACCTCACAGCTTGATTTCAGCTATGAAATCATTGGTGATGAGGAAAATCCAATTATTCCACCTGATGATGTTTCGTTCACAATGCCTATTATAGTAAATGGCAGAGTAACCGATAATGCTGGCTATATGCTTCTTATGGCTACTGCTGAGATTAATTATGAATCGCATTGTGCAAGATGTCTTGAGGATATTTCTGGCAAATTTGTCCTCACATTCAATCGCACTGTCGCAACATCAGGCACACTTCAAAACGAGACCAATGACGAATTTGTTATTGTTAAGAACGGTGAATTAGACATCGACCGTGCTCTTGTCGAGGATTTGTTGCTTGAGTTTCCGTCAAGGCTCCTGTGTAAAGAGGAATGCGCAGGACTTTGTCCAAAATGTGCTAAAAACTTAAATTTTGGTCCTTGCGATTGCCCGAAGAAAAAAGAAATTGACCCAAGATTAGCAATTTTACAAAAACTACTTGAAAATGATTAAATTTTGTGTTATAATGTTGTGAATTAAAAAACATTAGTCCAAAAAGGAGGTTACTTACAATGGCAGTACCAAAGAGAAAACAGTCTCATTCCAGAACTAATCTCAGAAGATCTAACAACAGCAAAATGACAGCTCCTACAATGGTTAAGTGCTCAAGATGTGGCGAATATAACCTCGCACACCGTGTTTGCTCTGCTTGTGGCTTTTATGCTGGCAAAGAAATCATTAAGAAGGCTGACGCTTAATTAAAACATTCAAGACCACAAGCTATTTGTGGTCTTATTGTTTAGATAGGATTTAAAATGAAGTATTCACCAAAAAAGCAAGACCCTATTGTGCGCTTAATTTATGGTAGCTGTTTTATTGTTACTATAGCGCTGATGCTATTTCACCCCACCAAGGGCGCGTGGTCTTCGATTCTTTCGTCCGTTTCTCTTATCACTCTTTTTGTTGCAATGATACTTTTTATTAAGTATGACTGCACAGCCTATGAGTATATTTTGATGGAAAGAAACGGCACGCTTGATTTTTATGTAAATAGAATTGTTGGCAAGCGTGGAAGCTATTGCGTGTATTTCCCTCTTACTGATTGTGTTGAGATTGGAAAATATGATGATAGTGCAAGGGCTAGCGTGCGCGCCAGATATCAGGATGCGCGCTTTCCAAAATATGTGCAGAACTTTATAAGTGGCAAGGACTTTTATTATGCACTGTTTAAGGGCGCAGAGTTTCACGAGTGCGTTATATTTGAGGCTGACGATGCGTTTATTACTCTTATGAAGGAATATGCAGGCAAGGCACCAGCAGAAGCGCTACACTCTCATGAGGACGATGTGCAAGAAATAAGCATTGAGGATACAAACGAATAAAGGCTCATATGACTGAGCCTTTTTCTTTTTATATATTGAAGCAAAAAAACGCTTGTGGTTTTTCCACAAGCGTTTTGCTTCTTATTCTGCTGATAGCTGATAAAGTCTATCTGCTGTGATGGTGTAGTAATCCTTTCCACCGATTTGTACTGTTGTGTTTTCACTATTCTTAAGACCGTGCTGGATGTAGCGAACTACTCCGTCATTTGTCTTAACGCCTAGCGCTGTAACAAGGTTAAGTGCATAGTAGCTACCCTCTGCGCTTGACTTATCAAAGCCTCTTAGTCTGATGCTGATTGCTGAATAATCGCTTGTCGCGCTTACTGTAACTGCAATACCACTTACACCCATCTCAAGATTCATGGTTTCGCCATTAAGAATTGCACCTACGTTTACTGCAGTCTCTGCCTTTACCATTGCAAGGGACATTGTTACTGC
>JAGALI010000147.1 GCA_017625275.1 Clostridia bacterium | reverse complement strand
CTATGTTACAATTATAATAATAAAAATATATTAAATACTTGGAGGTATTTTAAATTTATGGACGGTGACGCCGTGGGGATATTAATCTCCATGATAGCCCTTTTGGTGCTATCAGCATTTTTTTCGGCTACGGAAACAGCGTTTTCCACATTCAATCGAATTAGAATGAAGAACATGGCGCAAAATGGAAACAAGCGCGCAGGACTCGTTCTAAGCTTAGAGGATAAATACGACAAGCTTATTAATACCATATTAATCGGTAATAATATAGTAAATATCACGCTTTCCTCAATTGCAACAGTATTTTTTGTAGAGCTATTTAGCTCTAACGAATCACTTGGTGCAACAGTTTCAACTGCTGTTATTACCGTTGCAGTTTTAATTTTTGGTGAAATATCGCCAAAGGTTATTGCAAAGGGTCACGCAGATGGAATTGCGCTTGCATTTGCACCAATAATTAAAGGAATAGGAATAATTTTAACACCCCTTAGCTTCGTTTTCGGAGGCTGGAGTAAGCTGTTGAAGCTTGTTTTTAAGCCTAAGGAGGAAAGCGCGTATACTGAGGATGAGCTTATTACGATTGTAGACGAGGCGGAGGAGGATGGCGCAATAGAAACTGAGGAGGGTGACCTTATTCGCTCTGCAATTGAATTTGCAGATGTAAGTGCAGGTGATATTCTTACCCCTCGTGTTGATATTTGTGCAATTTCAAAGGACGAAAGCATTGAGAATATCGCAAAGGTGTTCATTGAAAATGCTTATTCGCGTTTACCTGTATATGATGAGGATATTGATGATATAATTGATATCCTTCACGAAAAGGACTTCTTTGTCGCTTATCATAATAACAATAAAACCATTACAAAGCACCTACAAAAGCCTGTTCATGTGTCTGAGCACATAAAAATTGCAGACCTTATGCAGGTTCTTAAATCCAAGAAATGTCATATGGCAATCGTGGTTGACGAGTTCGGTGGTACAATGGGTATTGTAACAATGGAGGATATTATCGAGGAGCTAATCGGTGATGTCTTTGATGAGCACGATGAGATTGTAGAGGACTATAAGGAGCTAGAGGATGGTAGCTTTATTGTAAAAACCTCAGCGGACCTTGATGATTTCTTTGAAAAATTTGATATTGTAATTGCAGATGATGAGGATTTACCTCAAACCGTAAACGGCTTTATTATGAAGGAGCTAGAAACCTTCCCTAAGGTTGGAGATAGCTTTGACTATGTAAACCTGCATATTGAAATCAAGAAGATAGGCACGAAGCGTGTTGAGGAAATCAAGGTTTCAAAAATAGAGCCTAAAGAGGACGATGAATAATTAAAAATTCGGCGCAAGCCGAATTTTTAATAACTAGCAGGAGTTAATATGAACGTATTTGATTTTGACGGAACAATATACGATGGCGATAGCTCGAAGGACTTTTTCTTCTATTGTCTAAAGCATTATCCAAAAACAAGAGGAAAAATTTTCCCTGTAATGTGGTATGGTGCAGGCTTTGGACTTAGAATAGTAAAGAAAAAGACATTCAAGCAAAAGCTATTTAGCAT
>JAGALI010000146.1 GCA_017625275.1 Clostridia bacterium | reverse complement strand
GCTCTTCCGATCTAAGCAGGCTGTATTGAAGAGCGGTAATTACGCATTCGCAGGCCGTAAGATGAAGAAGAGAGATTTCCGTTCTCTTTGGATTACAAGAATTTCTGCACAAGCAAAGGTTTGTGGCATGAACTATTCAACACTTATGCATGGACTTAAGCTTGCTGGTATCGACCTTAACAGAAAGATGCTTGCTGAGCTTGCAGTTTCTGACAAGGAAGCTTTTGCAGCAATCGCTGAAAAGGCAAAGGCAGCACTTTAATTGAAAAATAAAAACTCGGCAATTGCCGAGTTTTTTTGAAATTTGAGGTTTTTATGAATAATTTGATTTTTGATGTTCCATTAATTACTAGCAAGGCTAATGCTACTGTTGCTGAAATATCAAAGCTTGCTGACAAGAAATATAGAATGCAAAGCAAGCTTTTTACTTGCGACGGAATAAAGCTTTTTAAGGAAGCAATAAGCTTCGATGCGACTATTAAATATATAGTTGTTGAGAATTCGGCAAAGCTTTCATCAGATATAGTTTTAGATATTAAAAAATGCGCTGAAAATGGGGCGAAAATTTTATGCTTAGAGAACTATGTTTTTGAAAAGTTAACCTCTGAAACTGCACCACAGGGAATAATAACTGTGTGCGAATTTTATACCAAAAAGCACGCATTTTCTGCAACTGTAGAAAATGAGGATATCAAGGGTAAAACGGCTGTAATTTTAGAGTCGATAAGAGACCCAGGAAATATGGGAACAATTATGAGAAATGCAGTCGCTCTGGGCATTGATAAGCTTATTTTATCTAATGATTGCGTTGACATATATTCGCCGAAGGTTGTTCGTGCTTCGATGGGTGCCATTTTTAAGCTTGAAATTTGTATAGCTAGTGATTTGGATGCGAGTGTTGAAAATATAATAAAATCTGGCAGAAGAGTGCTTGCTGCAGCTATAGATGATAAAGCATTAATTTTAGGGAAAAATGCTCTTTCAAGGGAAGATGTTGTTGTTTTAGGCAATGAAGGTCATGGAATAAGCAGTCATTTAATTGACAAGTGTACAGATAAGCTTTTCATTCCTATGAGAGAGAATACAGAGTCTCTTAATGTTGCTATGGCTTCTGCTATAATAATGTGGGAAATTTCCAAATAATTTTATTTATGCATTGACAATTCTTTTTATAAATGTTATTATATAATATATTATAATATTTATATGGAGTTGGATATGGATAAATCGCTTTTGTGGTTATGGCTTTCGTTACATTTTGGCGCAGGCTCTAGACTTTATAGAGATTTGATTCGTTATTTTGACAATATTGAAAATATCTATTCGTGTGATGACCACGATATGGATCTTATTGCTGGCATAAGTCCGACGGACAAAAGAAAGCTACTCAATAAAAATCTTGAGCATGCAATAGAGGTTCGCGAATGGTGTGAGCAAAATGAGGTTCAAATTATCACATATTCAGATGTTAATTATCCTTCTGCATTAAAAAAGCTTCGCAATTTTCCAGCAGTTCTTTACTGTAAGGGAGAAATGCCAAATTTCGATGAGGAATTGTCTATATCTGTTGTCGGAACTAGATCTATGACAGCTTACGGACAAAAAATGGCATTTGACCTCGGTTACACCTTATCTAAGGGCGGGGCAATAACCGTAAGTGGTATGGCGAGGGGAATTGATTCAACTGTAGCTATCGGCACAATAAATGCACTAGGAACAACGGTTGCTGTTTTAGGCTGTGGAATCGATATCGTATATCCACGCGAAAACAGAACTCTAATGAATAAAATAATAGATTATGGAGCAGTAATAACCGAATACCCGCCTCATACGCCACCAAACGGCTATCATTTTCCTGTTAGAAACAGAATAATAAGTGCAATTTCTAACGGAACGGTAGTTATTGAGGCTTCAATAGATAGCGGTGCAATGATTACTGCACGAATGGCACTCGAGCAGGAGAAGCCGTTGTTCGCTTTACCAGGTCCTGCTAGAATGCATACAAGCAGTGGTACAAATACTCTTATTAAAACTAAT
Organism: Clostridia bacterium; assembly: GCA_017625275.1. Classification (GTDB taxonomy): domain Bacteria; phylum Bacillota; class Clostridia; order Oscillospirales; family CAG-272; genus RGIG2000. The sequence goes on along the minus strand of JAGALI010000146.1, from coordinate 6,435 downwards.
GAGGCAGTGCTTGTAAGAAATGCGGTGGAAATTTTAGAGGGATTTTTGCCTGAGTTTAGAGAAAAGATAAACTTTACTAAAGCGAAAATTCGTCCGACATTTTCAAAAGGAGCACTTAAAATTGCTTCCGAAGAAAATAACAAAGAGGATTTATACGAAAAATCCAAAGAGAAGAAAAAGAAAATAAGAAAAAGTATTCGTAAGTTTGATGAGATAATTGAGGAAACACCAGAGATAGTTCTTGACCAAGCAATCTTCTCACCAAATCAATTAAAGCTATATGAGGTTATGGAAAAAGGAGTAACCCATCATATAGATGAGCTTGTCGAGAAGACAGGCTTATCAGCCGCAGAAATTGCTGCTAGCATGACGATGCTCTCAATCGAAGGCGCAGTTGAAGAAATTTCTGGCGGATTTTTTGCAAAGAAATAATCGAAATCGAAAGGATATCCCCATGGCAAACAACCTTGTGATTTTGGAATCACCCGGCAAAATCGGTACAGTAAAAAATTATTTAGGATCTAAATATAAAGTTATAGCGTCTATTGGACATGTTAGAGATTTACCAAAATCTACTCTTGGAATAGACATAGATAATGGCTTTGAAGCTCATTATATTAACATTCGTGGAAAGGGCGATGTTATAAAGGAATTAAAAAAAGAAGCCAAAAAGGCTGATAAAATTTTCTTCGCAACTGACCCTGACCGTGAGGGAGAGGCTATTTCATGGCATTTGGCATCAGTTCTTGGCGAGTACAGTAATAAAGCAAAGAGAATATCTTTTAATGAGATTACAAAAAGCGCAATCAAAGAAGCTATAAAGCATCCTAGAGATATTGATATAGATCTTGTAAACTCTCAGCAAGCTAGAAGATTTTTGGATAGAATAGTTGGCTATAAGGTTAGCCCAGTTCTTTGGAAAACAGTAAAAAGTGGTCTTTCCGCAGGAAGAGTACAATCTGTTGCCACAAAAATTATAGTTGAAAGAGAAGAAGAAATTAAGCGTTTTAAGCCAGTTGAATTTTGGACAGTTGATGCGAATTTGATTGATTCAAAGAGAAAAAGTGTTTCTGCTCGCTTCTATGGTACTAAAACAAAAAAACTAACCTTAAAGAGTGAAAACGAGACAAACGAGATTCTTGAAGCGGTTAAAAATGGCGAATTCAAGGTGCATGAAATAAAAAAAGGCAAGAAAACTAAATTGCCAGCCCCACCTTTTATAACTTCAACATTGCAGCAAGAGGCTTCTAGAAAGTTTAATTTCCAATCTCAAAAGACAATGAAGCTTGCACAAGAGCTTTATGAAGGAATAAATCTAGGTGCTGAGCTTGGAGGAGTCCAGGGTCTTATTACCTATATGCGTACTGACTCTCTTAGGATTTCACAAGAGGCGCAGCTGGCTGCTAAGGATTTTATTGTAAAAAAATATGGCAAAGAATATTTTCCCGATAAGTTAAGAATCTATAAATCAAAGCTAAATGCTCAAGATGCGCACGAAGCGATTAGACCATCTAATGTTGAGCTTGAGCCACAGAAAATAAGAAAGCATTTGACAACTGATCAATTCAAGCTTTATAAGCTTATATGGGAAAGGTTTGTAGCTAGCCAAATGGCTTCTGCAAAAATCAATACGGTTGTTGTTGATTTTGAAAATAATGGATACATTTTCCGTTCAAGTGGATATACAGTTGATTTTCTTGGATATATGACTATTTACGAGGAAACAAATGATACGACACAAATGTCCGCAGATGACGCTTTTGATCCGGAAAAGAATGCAAAAATCCCATCAATAGCTGAAAATGAAGTTCTAAAGGCTAAAAAGATAGATGCAGAGCAGCATTTTACAGAGCCACCCTTGAGGTTTGATGAGGCAACGCTTATTAAATTCCTTGAAGAAAAGGGTATTGGCCGTCCTAGCACATATACTCCTATTATTACAGTTATTATTGCTAGAGGATACGTTTCAAGAGATGGTAGGTATTTGAAGCCAACTCCTCTTGGAGAGGTTACTACCACTATTATGAATGAGCATTTTCCTGATATTGTTGACTACAAGTTTACTGCTATTATGGAAAATAGACTTGACACAATTGCAAGCGGAAAAGAAACTCTTGAGGAAGTATTGTCTGATTTCTACAAGGGATTTTCAGTTGAGCTTGACAAGGCTAACAAGTCACTTTCTGATCATGTAATTGAGGTTCCAAAGGAAGAAACCAATATTATTTGTGAAAAATGTGGCGAAAAAATGATTATAAAAAATGGGCGCTTTGGCAAATTTGCCGCTTGTCCAAATTATCCAAAGTGCAAAAATACAAAGACGCTTAATAAGGACGGAACGATTGCTGAGCAACATAAGCCAGAGGTTGCAGACTTTAAATGTGAGCTTTGTGGTGCTGATGTCGTTATAAGGCATGGTCAATTTGGAGATTTTTATGCTTGCTCTAATTATCCAAAATGCAAATTTACTAAGGCTAAGGTAGATGCAATCGGCGTAAAATGTCCAAAGTGTGGTGAAGACATTGTATCAAAGATTGGTAAGGGTAATAAGCAGTTTTATAGCTGTATTAAGTATCCTGAATGCGATTTTTCCACATGGGATTTGCCAACTAACAAAAAATGTCCTGAGTGTGGAGAAATAATTTTAAAGAAAAAGACAGGATTTGAGGTTTGTAGTAATCCAAAATGCTCATATAAAGCTAGAGGAACAAAATAACAAGTCCTGGATAGTGTTAAAGAAAGGGATTTGCATGAATATAGTAGTTGATGCAATGGGTGGAGATAACGCTCCTTTACAGGTTGTAAAGGGTGCTTTAGACGCTGCTCTTGAATATAAAAATATAAATATAACACTCGTTGGCGATGAAACAAAAATTCGAGATTGTGCAAAAGAACTTGAGATGACCTTTACGGATAATATATCTATTGTTCACACAGATGTTGCTGTGTCAATGGAAGATGATCCAATGGTTGTTATGAAGGAAAAAAGTGATAGCTCAATGGCTGTAGGACTTAGATTGTTGAAGGACGACAAGGGAGATGCTTTTGTTAGTGCTGGAAGCACGGGTGCTTTGCATACGGCTTCAACTCTTATCGTTAGAAAAATCAAGGGCGTAAGACGCAGTGCTATTGGAGCAATTTTGCCCTTTAATCCTCCGATTTTGTTATTGGATTCCGGTGCTAATCCTGTTGTTACTCCAGATTTACTTCTTCAATGGGCATTAATTGGCTCTGCATATATGAAAAAGGTATTTGGCGTTGAAAATCCTAGAGTTGGTCTTTTGAATAACGGAACAGAGGAGCACAAGGGCACACCAACGATTTGCGAAGCATATTCATTGCTTAAAAACAACAACACAATAAATTTTGTTGGAAATATTGAATCTAAGGAAATACCAACATCTCCCTGTGATGTTTTAGTAACAGACGGATTCACAGGAAACATAACTCTTAAATTTGCCGAGGGAATGGGCAAGTTTATTGGTAGAAAGCTTACCGAAATATTCAAATCAAATATTTTCACAAAGCTTTCTTACCTCTTTACATTTAAAAAGAAAATCAAAAAATTCAAAAAAGAAATGGATGCATCAGAATATGGTGGAGCTCCATTGCTAGGCTTATCTAAGCCGGTAATTAAAGCCCATGGAAGCTCAAAGGCTAAGGAAATCAAGACTGCAATTAGACAGGCTATTGAGTATTCTAGGTCTAATATAATTCAGGATGTAGCAAAAGATTTAAAATAAAAGGAGCTTAAAATGTCTGAATATCCGTTACCTATTGAAATGCTTGAAAAAACAATAGGCTATAAATTTAACGACAATTCAATATTAAAAGCTGCGCTTACTCATTCTTCCTATGCAAACGAGCAAAGAATACATGGAAAGAAGCTAAAATGCGAGTTTAATGAGAGATTAGAGTTTTTAGGTGATAGTGTTTTGTCTCTTATAACAAGTGAGTATATTTATGACAGATTTAAGGATAGTCCTGAGGGCTATTTGACAAAGGTTAGGGCATCAGTTGTTTGCTCTAAATCTTTAGCTATGCTAGCCGAAAAAATTAATTTAGGTGCATATTTGCTTCTTGGTAAAGGAGAAGAAGAAAATGGTAGAACAAACCAAAAGATTCTTGAAAATGCTTTTGAGGCAATATTGGCTGCTATTTACCTTGATTCCTCGCATTCAAAGGAAGCAGTTTCAAAATTTCTTTTGCCACTAATTTTAGAAGAAATTGAAGAGGCATCTAAAAACGAAATAAACAGAGATTATAAAACGGCTCTCCAGCAATTCATTCAAGCTAGTAGTAAGGAAAGACTTACATATGCTTGTGTAGCAGAGCGTGGACCAGATCACGAGAAACTTTTTGATGTTGAGGTGCGCTTAAATTCAAATGTTATTGGAAAAGGCACAGGAAGAAACAAAAGAGAGGCTGAGCAGCTTGCAGCTAAGGAAGCTTGCATTTTGTTTGATGTAAAATGGGACATATAAACATACCTATATTTATTCCTCATTTGGGTTGCCCAAATCAATGCATTTTTTGCAATCAAAGATATATTTCTGGAACAATGGCTTTTGATGAGCAAAAGGTAGTGGAACAAATAGAAGAGGTTTTAACTACTATTGAAGGACAAGACGCTGAAATAGCTTTTTTTGGTGGTTCTTTTACGGGAATTGATAGAAGTCTTATGATACGACTTTTAAATATAGCACAAGGATATGTTGATTCTGGAAGAGTTATCTCTATTAGAATGTCAACCCGTCCTGATTACATAAATGAGGAAATATTAGATATTCTTTCTGCTTATACTATAAGCTGTGTTGAGCTTGGAATTCAATCTATGAATGATGATGTGTTGAAGTATTTAAAAAGAGGGCACACATCACAGGATACTAAAGACGCAATAAATCTTTTGAATAAAAGAAAAATACCGTTTGTTGGTCAAATGATGATAGGCTTGCCTACAGCGACAATTAAAGACGAAATCAGGTGCGCTGAATTTATTTGCAGAAATGGTGCTTCTGGAGCTAGAATATATCCAACATTGGTTTTTCAGCAAACTGAGCTTGCACAACTTACTACAGAGGGACAATATATCCCTCTTACGCTTGACGAGGCGATTTTTCGTGGTGCTAAGGCACTTAAAGTATTTGTCGATAGCAGAGTTCCTTGTATTAGAATTGGATTGTGCGAAAGTGAAAATTTGCACTCTAACACCTGCTTTATGGTTGGCCCAAATCATCCATCTATTGGTGAAATGATAAAAAGTGAGCTATACTACAATCTCATTTCATCAAAAATCAAAGAAGGCATGGCGTCTAAGAGTATAATTATTTATTGCTCTAAGGGAGCTGTTTCGCAAATAGTTGGAAATAAAAAGAAAAATATTTTAAAACTAAAAGAGCAATATGGCATTAAGTGTATTAAAGTTTGTGAAAGCGATGCCCTTAATGCGTATGATATAAAAATCACAGAAAAGGAGGACTGACAATGCATCTTAAATCGTTAGAGCTACAAGGCTTCAAATCATTTCCAGATAAAACACTTTTGACCTTTGATGATGGTGCAACTGTAATTGTCGGACCTAACGGAAGCGGTAAATCAAACATTACTGACGCAATGAGATGGGTTCTTGGAGAGCTTTCTACCAAGAATATTCGTGGATCAAAGCTAGAGGATGTAATTTTTATAGGAACTGAGGTAAGAAAGCCAATGAGCTATGCTGAGGTTTCTGTAACCTTCGATAACTCATCTGAGAAAGGTAGACTTAACAGTCCTTATGATGAAATCACTGTTACTCGTAGATATTATCGTGCAGGAAAGAGCGAATACCTTATAAATCGTAATCCATGTAGACTTACTGATATTTACCAGTTGTTTATGAATACTGGTGTAGGACGTGAGGGGTATTCTATTATTGGTCAGGGTAGAATTGCTGAAATTATATCCAAAAAGAGCGAGGATAGAAGAAACATTTTCGAAGAGGCTGCTGGAATTTCAAAAATTAGGCATGAAAAAAATGAGGCCGAGAAAAACCTTAAGCAAACTCAAGAAAATATGGATCGCGTATCCGATCTTTTTCACGAGCTTGAAAGTCGTGTAGGCCCTCTCGAAAGAGAATCAGAAAAGGCTAAGAAGTATTTTGAGCTTTACGAAAGAAAAAAGATTGCGGAGGTGTCATTGTGGATTTATGATTCACAAAAAACTAGAGAGGACATCGAAAAGCTATCAAATGATTATAAAATGAGCTCTCATGAGCTCGAAATGGCAAACGATTCTTTGCAACAAATTGAATCACAGGAAATGGCGCTTGCTGAGAGGTTCCGTCAAACAAAAATTGAAGCTGATAGAATATATAGCGAGATTAGAGCATGTAACACAACTCTTTCTAATTTAAATACAGATCTTGCTGTTATGGAAAATAATGTTAAGCATGCAGAG
>JAGALI010000145.1 GCA_017625275.1 Clostridia bacterium | reverse complement strand
GGTTGGTGTTTTTATCGCACAGGGTCCACCTGTACCCATTCCGAACACAGAAGTTAAGCTGTGCGGAGCCGAAGATACTTGTCTGGCGACGGACCGGGAAAATAGGTCAATGCCAACCCACGCGAAGGCGCGCGTGTAAAAAGCGCCTAGGAAAAAAGAATAGCTTGTGGAAAAGCGAAAATCGAGTAAGTTTAATCAATTAAGACTAAACAAACACGAGCTTTTGCCCCCGTAGGCACTGCGGTTGGTGTTTTTATCGCACAGGGTCCACCTGTACCCATTCCGAACACAGAAGTTAAGCTGTGCGGAGCCGAAGATACTTGTCTGGCGACGGACCGGGAAAATAGGTCAATGCCAACCCTTTTTTCCTTTTATATGCAAATGACAGAAGTGACAACACTTCGAAAACGGGCAGGTCTTGGTGAAAAACCTTTAGTTCTCTCTCCTTAAATATATTTGTTTACCTCTCACCAAGTCCTTTTTAGCCCATATACTGTTAACAAGGCTATATTGTCGTGCCGTACACTTCAAATTTAAATAGCCTAAATCGATATTGGTCCTCGCGACCACGCGACATTCCTCGATAGCTCTGTCGGTAGATAAGTGACAGTCTAAAACTTGTTTTAGCTAGTGGAACTTATGCATGCGAGCGAAGCGAGTCGCAGCGCATGATATACTAAAAAAGATATTCTTAACTATATTCCTCGATAGCTCAGTCGGTAGAGCGCATGACTGTTAATCATGATGTCACAGGTTCGAGCCCTGTTCGGGGAGCCATAAAACAAAAGCCAGACCGTGTGTCTGGCTTTTTGTTTTATTACTTTTCAAGCAAGGCTAGAGTCTGTGATATCTCGCTTGATAGCCTGACTGATTAAAAATCTCGAAATGGTGCAATTTTTTTAAATGTATTTTATACACCATTATAAATTTGCGCAATATGCTTGAAAAACTGACGCGTAGATGTTATAATTATATTATAAACTATAATTAGAGAGGATTTAGATTATGAAAAAGAAGCTTTTGTTTTTTGTAATCGCAATTGCAACACTTGCTTGTATATTTACAGTTCAAGCATTTGCAGCTTGCGACCCTGCTTGTACCACCGATTTTGCTTGCTATGATGCAGATGGCAAGTGTAATACATGTGGAGAAGCAGTAACTATTACCGCACAGCATACTCTTGATAAAGTATGCAAGGATGCAGACGGCAACTGTAATGTTTGTAGCCAGTCTGTAACACCATCAGCGCATACATGGTCTGGAGATTGTGACCTTGCTTGCGATGTTTGTAGCGAGGCAAGAACCTCCGAAACCTCCCATAAATATTCGACCTGCCAGGATGCTACATGTGACGTTTGTGGCGCTGAAAGAGATGTAACATCTCTCTCCTGTAGCTATGCAGATGCATGTACAATCGCATGCTCGGTTTGTGGCAACAAGAGAACACCAGATAACTATGCAGAAGGCAACTGGACTGTGGGTGACGATTTTGATATAACAGACACCCCAGATGGAGAGGAGCCAAAGTTTTCTGTAACACATTCTGAAATTGATAACTGGTGGCCCAGAACCAATATTAAATTTCTTACTGATGGAGATTATAATACTGGAATGATAACTGCTCCAACCGGAGAGCAAGTAACTTACACATTCACTCTTAATGAGGTGTATTTTATTTCTAAAGTAAAGATTTCGTTTAATGGTGGCGCAAGCTTGTCTAATGGACAAACCTTTACTGATGGTTACAATTGTAATCTTGAAATCGTTGTAAAGTGCTTTGATATAAACGGAAATGAAGTTTCCGCAGAGACATTTTCCGCCGATGCTCTTTTGGAAAAAGAAATAACAGTTGAAAAGGGAGTTAAATCTATAACTGTATATCCAAAAAGCCGATGGGATGTTCATCAGGTTATTCGAGAGGTTGATATTTACTCATCTGAGCCACAGCTTATTCATACAGGTGATAGGGCTTGCTATGATGCTGACGGAAGGTGTAATCTCTGCGCAAAGGCTATCACAGTAGCTGGAGCACATACTCTTGATTATGCTTGTTATGATTCAGATAACAAATGTAATATTTGTAACCAAACAGCACTTCCTCAAATCTCTCACGTAACTGACTATCCGTGCTTTGATGCAGACGGCAAGTGTAGCGTTTGCTTGCAGACCCCTGTTTTAGAGGTGTGTACATATGGTGGTGGAATATGCGACCCAATATGCGATATTTGCTCAAAGACCAGAGAAAATGCTCCAGCCCATACAACTGATAAGGCGTGTGCTGATGCTGATAATAAATGTAATATTTGTGGCTCAGCCGTATCTCTAGAAAAGCACACATATACTGGCGATTGCGACACAGAGTGCGACGTTTGCTCTGGAACAAGAAAGAGTGGAGTTGCGCATACGGTTGATATGGCATGTAAGGATGCAGACGGAAAATGTAGTGCTTGTGGCACAGTTGTGGCTCTTGCAGATCACACCTATAAGGGCGATTGTGATACAGTATGTAGCGTTTGCTCTGATACAAGAACAATCGACGCAGAGCACACCTTTGAGGAAGACTGGACTGAGACTGTAGCCCCAACCGAAGAAAAAGAGGGTGAAAAGACACGCACCTGTACAGTATGTGGATTTGTAGAAAAGGAAGCAATCCCTGCCCTTGAAAAGGCTGATGAGGGTGGACTTGGCGCTGGCGTGATTATTGCAATCGTTGTTGGAGCTGTAGCTGTTCTTGGTGGTGGCGGATTCTGCCTCTACTGGTTCGTTCTTAGAAAGAAATACTGATATTATTTAACAAAAAGAAAACCAGACCATGTGTCTGGTTTTTCCTTTATACTGTTGAAAAATAAAATTCTTTGTGATACAATAATAAAGGGTGGTGATATTATGAATAAAATTGAAAATGTAAAACTATATTTATTTGACATGGACGGCACTCTTTATTTGGGAGACAGGCTTTTTGATTTCACGCTTGAGCTACTTGACACCATTAAGAAAAGTGGTGGAAAATATATGTTTATGACAAACAACTCCTCAAAAAGCGTTGCCGATTACATAAAAAAGCTTGACAAGCTAGGAATAAAGGCTACATACGACGACTTTATCACATCGTCACAGGCGACAGTGCTTTATTTAAAGAAGCATCATAGTGGTGCTAAGCTATATGTTTGTGGAACACAGTCCTTAAAAAAAGAGCTTGAGGACAACGGCTTTGAGGTGACAGAGGATATTGACAGAGTTGAGCTTATCGTAATGGGCTTTGATACCGAGTTAACCTTCAAAAAGCTTCATGATGTGTCAAAAATGCTTTGCACAAGAAAGAACATTCCATATATCGCTACAAATCCTGACTACGTTTGCCCTACCGAATTTGGTAGCGTGCCAGACTGTGGAAGCGTTTGTGATATGCTTTATAATGTATCAGGTCGTAGACCTATTGTTATAGGCAAGCCAGAGCCAACAATGCCAATTCTTGCCATGGAAAAGACAGGCTATACAAGAGAGCAAACAGCAGTTGTTGGAGACAGAATTTACACAGATATAAAGAGTGGTCTTGGTGCAAGGGCGGTAACTGTTCTTGTTCTAAGTGGAGAGACAACAAAAGAGATTCTTGATGCGTCAGAGGAAAAGCCTGATTATGTCATGGAAAGCGCCAAGGAAATCCTTGATATATTAAAAAAGAGGTAATTATGGATTTCTTTAAAAAATATGTGTCTAACACCTATGCAGGAAGTGCGAATCAGCTGTATTTTAGCACAAAGGGCGAGGTGTGTGTCGGTAGAGTCTTTTATAAAATCTCTGTCGGTGGAGAATATAATTACTCAATTCTTTTTTCAAACACTATTGATAGCACCTATGCAGACGGCTCCGTATCGCAGAAGAACCTAATTTGCGAGGGCTGGGAGCTTCTTGGCGCTAGAATTGGAAAATGCGCTCAAATCGGCAAGGGCGCAGAGGCACTAAAGGCACCAGAGGTTGACGAGGCTAGCTTTGTTGCGCTTACCTTTGGTGGTAAGCTGGCAAAATCGGTTGCGCGTGGAGAGCTGTTTAGCTCCGACCCTGTTAGCTATAGCTTTGAAAAGGGTGAATATTTGTGCCTTGAAATTACATATTCGGGAGATATGATACCATATCACGAGGAATCAATTCTTCCTGTGTTCGTAAAGAGAGAAAACGGCTGGGAATATTGTAAGACAATGCCATTTGCCTCAATGGTGGGCTGTGACAGAGAGGTTAAAGCAAGAGTAGCGTACGCTGGAGATTCGATAACTCAAGGAATCGGTGTACCAACAAATTCCTACCTGTTTTGGAATGCCAGAGTCTCGGAGGCACTTGGAGAGGAATATGCCTTTTGGAATCTTGGCATCGGCTTTGGTAGGGCAAACGATGCCTCAAGCGATGGCGCGTGGCTCTATAAGGTTAAGCAAAATGATGCTGTCGTTGTTTGCTATGGCGTAAATGATATTTGTCAGGGAATGGACGAGGAACAAATCAAAAGCGACCTTTCAACCATTGTAGACAAGCTAAAGGAAAAGGGCTGTATGGTGATTTTGCAGACGATTCCACCATTTGATTACGACAAGGAAAAAACGGAAAAATGGCTAAGAATCAATGAATATATAAAGACAACTCTTTCTAAAAAAGTGGATCTAGTGTTTGATAACACACCATATCTTGGAAAAAGCGAGGATGAACCACAGGTGGCAAAATACGGCGGACATCCGAATGAGCAGGGGTGCGAAATTTGGGCAAATGCGCTTTATAATAAGATTTGCGAAAACGAGCTTTTAAAATAGAAAAAAGGCTGTGAACCTAAGGTCACAGCCTTTGCTTTTTTGTGATTAATCCTCTGCCACAACAGCCTCTTCCTCTTCGTCGGTAAGAGACATCGCAGCATCGAATATATCGGTAACCTCCTTAGAAGGCTCCTTGTCGATAAGAGTTACGATTACGCAAGCTAGCATACTGCAAATAAAGCCAGGAATGATTTCATAAATTCCGGTTGGCTTTGAAAGGAATGCGAGCCAAATAACATCAGCAAGCGCACCGGCGACAACTCCTGCAAGAGCACCCTTGTAGGTAAAGCGTCTCCAGAATACAGAAAGAATAACAACTGAACCAAAGGCAGAGCCAAATCCAGCCCATGCATTTTCAACAAGGTTCATAATAGCCTGAGCACCCTGACCCTTACTGCTAGCGATAAAGTAAGCGATAATAGCGATTATAACAACAACGCCACGGCCAACCCAAAGGGTTTCCTTGTCAGACGCATCCTTACGAATGAGTGGCTTGTAGATATCAGATGTGAACGAGGATGATGCAACAAGAAGCTGGCTGTCAGCGGTTGACATTGAGGCAGCGATAATAGCAGCTAGCAAAATGCCAGAGATAGCAGCAGGGAACAGCATTCTTGAAAGCTCAACAAATACCATGCTTTGCTGACCATCAACCAAAAGCTCAGTGCCGATAAGCATTCTTCCAAATACGGCGATAAGAATAACAGCCAAGAGTGCGAGAACAACCCAAGTGATAGCTACAATAGCTGACTTTTTAACCATTGAAGCCTTCTTGATTCCCATAAAGCGAACTAAAATATGAGGCATGCCGAAATATCCAAGTCCCCAAGCAAGACCACTGATGATTTCAGCGAAGGAAGCCTTGAAAAGATTTCCAGTAAACGCATATGCAGTGCCATCACTACCGAGCACAATATTTCCAAGAATAGCTGTATCAAGGTCCTTTGTCAAAACGATAATGATTGGAACAGCCAAAACTGCAACAAGCATCAAAAGTCCTTGGAAAAAGTCAGTCCAGCAAACAGCCTTATATCCACCGAGGAAGGTGTAAATGATAAGGATTAGTGCAAAAATAAGCATAGCAATGCTTCTGTCAATTTTAGGGAATAGCGATGTGAATACGTTAGCACCTGCAACAAAGGCAGAGGCAACATAAACAGTAAAGCAAACAAGAAATACTACAGCACAAGAAATCTGAAGCGCCTTGCTCTTTGTAGCAAAACGGTTAGAAAGATATTGTGGTAGAGTTATAGAGTCGTTTGTTGCCTGTGAAAAACGACGAAGCCTCTTTGCAATAAGTATCCAGTTAAGTGCAGTACCGATGGCAAGACCGATACCAATCCAAGCCTGACCAAGACCAAATGCCAAAATACTTCCAGGTAGACCCATCAAAAGCCAAGCACTCATATCAGAGGCCTGAGCACTCATAGCAGTAACCCAAGGTCCCATAGTTCTACCACCAAGGAAGTAATCCTTGTCCGTCTTACTCTTTGAACGAACAAAGAAAAGGATTCCTATTCCAAGCATGGCGATAAAATATACGACCATAACAAAAATTTCCCAGTTCAAAATAAAAACCTCTCAATCATTTTTATAAATATGTACAATTATATCATAAAGTTAGATAATAAGCAACAATTTTTTTAATTAAAAGAAAAATAATAATATAATTGACTTATTTTTAAGCTTGTGCTACAATTTAACTGTAAGATATTAATTCGAGGAGAGACAAATATGTATAAGCTAGGATTATCAAGCTGTGATAAGAAAATATCAGCAGAGCTTTTTGAAAATTATAAAAAAACAGGCATTGAGGCAATAGAAATAAGTGTCTCAAGCATAGAGCAGTGTGAGGCGCTGGATTTTGATTTAATCGACACATTATCGGACGAATTTGGCATAGAGCTTTGGTCCTTTCATCTTCCGTTTATGCCGTTTGGGCAAATCGACATTTCAAGCGAGGCATTGGCAGATTATAGCATCTCATATCTTGAGGGCGTTATGGAAAAGGCAAGCGCAATTGGAATAAAGCGCTTCATTATTCACCCAAGTGGGGAGCCGATTGATGATGCCGATAGACCAAAAAGAATGGAAAGGGCGAAAAAGAGCCTTGCAATTCTTGCAGAAATCGCGCAGAAATACGATGCCGTAATAGCAGTTGAGGACCTTCCTCGCACCTGCCTAGGCAACTGTGCTAGCGACATGATTGAGCTAATCTCGGCACACCCTGAGCTTAAGGTGTGTTTTGATACAAATCATTTGCTTTTTGAGGACCCTGTGTACTTTATTCATGCTCTTGGCGACAAGATTATAACCACACATATATCGGATTATGACTTTGTAAATGAGCGTCATTGGCTACCTGGTGAGGGTAAAATAGATTGGCAAGCAATAATAAAGGCGCTTGAGGAAATAAATTATAATGGCGTATGGCTTTACGAGATTGATTTTAAAGCGCCAAAAACAATTATAAGAGAGCGCGACCTTGTGTGCGAGGATTTTGCAACAAACGCAAGGGAGCTTTTTGAGGGAAAGGAGCCAACAGTGCTCTCTAACCCTAAGCCAAACCTCGGATTTTGGGAATGAATTGAAAAAGACTGCATTTTTATGCAGTCTTTTTTTGTTTTTATTGACAGAGTGTAAAATTAATGATAAAATAAAATCACAAATATATTTTAAAGAGGACATTTTTATGCTACTTAAAAATTCAAAATGGATTTGCTATCCAGCCCCTTGGGGCGAGGGCGAGTGCCCTGTGTTTAGAAAAGCCTTTAACACAAAGGGAGAGCTTAAGCGCGCAACTCTTAAAATCAGCTCACTCGGCTGTTATTATGCTGAGCTTGGGGGAAAGCGCATAGGTGACTTTATTCTAGCTCCTGGCTGGACATTTTATAAAAGAGCACAGGTTCAATGCTACGATGTTACAGACCTTATCGATAAGGATAATGAGCTTCGCGTGACTGTTGGTGGTGGCTGGTTCAAGGGAAGAATAAACGAAAGAAACCGAAGGGAGCTTCCTGATAAGCGCCCGGCGCTTATTTGTGAGCTTGAGCTTGCTTATAAAAACGGTGACAAGGAATACATTTATTCCGATGAAAGCTGGCAAGGTGCACTTGGCAAGCTTACCTTCTCTGATATTTATGATGGTGAGCATTTTGATGCCAATCTAGAGGAGCAATTTGGTGGCGTTCAGGTGCAGGATTGCTCGTTTGTCACGCTTGTTCCGCAGCAGGGTGAGAAAATCGTGGAGCAGGAGACAATTCGCGCCCACAGAATTTTTAAAACCCCTAAGGGCGAAACCATAATCGACTTTAATCAAAACCTAACAGGCTACTTCGAGCTTGAGCTTGAGGCTAAGAAGGGGGAGCGTGTGTCGCTTTCCTTTGCCGAGGTGCTTGATAAGGATGGAAATTTCTATACTGAAAACTACAGAAGCGCAAAGGCAGAGCTTGAATATATATGCAAGGACGGTAAGCAGAGCTACAAGCCAAGGCTTGCATTCTGGGGCTTTAGATATATAAGAGTAAATTCCTTCCCAGCAGAGCTGACGCTTGATAGCATAAGAGCAATAGTTTTACACTCTGACATTAAGCGCACAGGAGAGCTAAGCTCGTCAAGTCCTCTTCTTAATAAGCTTTTCAAGAACATCTTTTGGGGTCAAAAGGGCAACTTCCTTGACATTCCAACCGACTGTCCTCAAAGAGATGAGCGTCTTGGCTGGACAGGCGATGCACAGGTGTTTGTAAGAACCGCATCATACAACTATGATGTCGAGAAATTCTTTGATAAATGGCTTGAGGATTTGCGACTTGAACAGCAAAGAGAGGGGCTAATTCCTTTCGTAGTGCCACAGGTACACGAAAGACCTGGTAGCTCTACTGCCGCATGGAGTGATGCAGCCACCGTTTGCCCTTGGCAAATCTATCAAACCTATGGAAACAAGAAAATTCTTAAGCGCCAATTCAAATCAATGTGTGATTATATTGAGGAGATTGGCAGAATAACAAAGGAAAAATACCTTTGGTATGGCTGTTGGCACTTTGGCGACTGGCTTGGACTTGACGCCCCTGCTGGAAGCTATGTTGGCTCAAGTAGCCTTGATTTGATAGGCACAGCCTTTTATGCTTACTCTACTAGCCTTGTTGTAAAGGCAGGACGCGTGCTTGGCAGAAATGTCCAAAAATATGAAAGGCTGTACGAGAAAATCATAGAAAAGGCAAGGCGCACCTTTACCGAGTACAAAACTCAAACAGAGTGCACTCTAGCCCTTTGCTTTAACCTGACAGATAACAAAAAAGAGGTTGCAAGGCAGCTTGCTGATATGATAAGGGCAAATGGCAAAAGACTACAAACGGGCTTTGTAGGAACACCTTATCTTTTGCACGCTCTTAGCCAAAATGGCTATACGGAGCTTGCCTATGATTTGCTCCTTCAGGAAAATTACCCATCATGGCTATATTCCGTTAAGCAGGGCGCAACCACCGTTTGGGAGCACTGGGACGGAATAAATGATAAGGGTGAGTTCTGGTCAAGGGATATGAATTCCTTTAATCATTATGCCTATGGTAGTGTTGCTGACTGGGTATACGGCGTTGCCTGTGGTATTCAAATCGTGGAGGACAAGCCAGCCTTTGAGGAAATTGTAATAGCGCCACAGCCAACAAAAAGGCTTGATTGGCTCAGTGCCAAAATCAAGACAAGAAATGGCGAGGTGTCCTCGGCTTGGTATAAGGAGGGTGACACCTTTAGATATGAAATTACAACTCCTGCTAAGACAACAATTATAATTGACGGAGTAGCCCATGTGGTCGAAAAGGGCACATATGTATTTTAAAAAACAATAAAAAGAGGTAAATAGAAATGAACGAGATTTTTAAAAATATTCCAGAAATTAAATATGAGGGCTCAAAGAGTAAAAATCCTCTTTCCTTCAAATACTATGATGCAGACAGAGTGATTTTGGGCAAAAAGATGAGTGAGCATCTTCCATTTGCAATGGCATGGTGGCATAATCTTTGTGCTGAGGGCACGGATATGTTTGGTAGAGGCGTTGCAGATAAGTCCTTTGGTCAAGCATATGGAACAATGGAGCATGCAAGGGCAAAGGTTGATGCAGGCTTTGAATTTATGAAGAAGCTCGGAATTAAATATTTCTGCTTTCATGATGTTGATATCGTTCCTGAGGCAGAGGATATTAACGAAACAAATCGCCGTCTTGACGAAATTACAGATTATATTCTTGAGAAGATGAAGGGCACAGATATAAAATGCCTTTGGGGAACTGCAAATATGTTCTCAAATCCAAGATTTGTAAATGGTGCAGGCTCATCTAATAGCGCAGAGGTGTTTGCCTTTGCGGCAGCACAGGTTAAAAAGGCTCTTGAGCTTACAGTTAAGCTTGGTGGTCGTGGCTATGTATTCTGGGGTGGACGAGAGGGCTATGAAACTCTACTCAACACAGATATGAGGCTAGAGCAGGAAAACATCGCAAGATTAATGAGAATGGCTGTTGATTATGGTAGAAAAATCGGCTTCACAGGAGATTTCTACATTGAGCCAAAGCCAAAGGAGCCAATGAAGCATCAATACGACTTTGACGCAGCAACTGCAATCGGCTTCCTCAAGGCACATGGACTTGATAAGGACTTCAAGATGAACATTGAGGCTAACCATGCGACCTTGGCAGGACATACCTTCCAGCACGATTTGAGAGTTAGCGCGATTAATGGCATGCTAGGCTCTATCGACGCAAATCAGGGCGATATGCTTCTTGGCTGGGATACTGACGAGTTCCCATTTGATGTATATACAGCAACGATGTGTATGTATGAGGTTATCAAGGCAGGTGGACTTACAGGTGGCTTTAACTTTGACGCAAAGAACCGTCGTCCATCATACACCTATGAGGATATGTTTGAGGGCTTTATTCTTGGTATGGATACCTTTGCCCTTGGCCTTATCAAGGCTGCTGAAATCATTGAGGACGGCAGAGTAGATGAATTTGTAAGAAGCAGATACGCAAGCTATGAAAATAGCGAAATTGGAAAAATTATAATGAGCGAGGGCGCAACTCTTGAGGCTGTAGCCGAATACGCTCACAAGAAGGGAAAGTGCGCGCTACCAGGCAGTGGAAGGCAGGAAGGACTGGAGGCTATTGTAAATAGCGTGCTATTTGGTTAATATGAATAGTTATATCGGAATAGACCTTGGTACCTCGTCAGTTAAAATACTGCTCGTTGGTGCTGACGGCACAATTTTAAACAGTGTAACAAGAGATTATCCCATCAGCTATCCACAAAGTGGCTGGAGCGAGCAAAATCCAGAGGACTGGGCAAGCGAGACAATAAAGGGTCTTTGTCAGCTTTTAGAGGGACAAGATAAGCACAGCGTCAAGGGAATCTCCTTTGGTGGACAGATGCATGGACTTGTTATGCTTGATAAGGACGATAAGGTAATTCGCCCTGCGATTTTGTGGAATGATGGTAGAACACAGGCGCAAAGCGACCGCTTGAATGATAGCGTTGGCAAGAGGATTCTATCAAAATATACAGCAAACATTTCCTTTGCAGGCTTTACTGCGCCAAAAATTCTTTGGGTAGAGGAAAACGAGCCTGAGAATTTTGCGAAAATTGAAAAAATAATGCTTCCAAAGGATTATCTTGCATATGTGTTGAGTGGCGTACACGCAACCGATTACTCCGACGCCTCAGGCATGCTTCTTTTAGATGTTCAAAATAAGCGCTGGAGTGATGAGATGGTAGAGCTTTGCCATGTGAAAAGAGAATGGCTACCTGCTCTTTATGAGTCCTATGAGGTAATCGGTAAAATCAAGCCTGAGCTTGCCAAGGAAATAGGAATTGACGAGAATGTGCTAATTTGCGCAGGCGCTGGAGATAATGCAGCAGCAGCCGTTGGAACAGGAACAATCAAGGACGGCTCGTGCAATATATCCCTTGGTACAAGTGGAACTGTGTTTATTTCAAGAGATAGCTTTTCCGTTGATGAAAACAACTCTCTCCATAGCTTCTGCCATGCAAATGGCAAGCATCACTTGATGGGCTGTATTCTCTCGGCTGCATCGTGTAATAAATGGTGGATGGAAAACATTCTTGAAAGCGATGACTATACAGGTGAGCAAAAGGGGCTTTTTGAGCTTCTTCATGAAAACGAGGTTTATTTCCTTCCATATTTGATGGGAGAGAGAAGCCCACATAACGACGCAGGCGCAAGAGGTGCTTTTGTAGGAATGCGTCCTTATACCACAAGAAAGCATATGCTTCTTGCGATTATGGAGGGCGTTGCATTTGCACTTCGCGATTGTATTGAGGTTGCCAAGGCAGGGGGCGTAAAAATCGAAAGGAGCCTTATCTGTGGTGGTGGCGCGAGGAACGAAATTTGGCGCACTGTGGTTGCTAACGTGCTTGGAATAGAAATTCAAAGACCTCAAACCGAGGAGGGCCCATCTTATGGTGGAGCAATCCTTGCAATGGTGGGCTGTGGCGAATACAAGACTCTTGACGAGGCGACAGATAAGCTCATCAAGGTTAAGGATAGTATTCTTCCAAACGAAGCCCTTGTTGAAATGTATAACAAAAAATACAATGTCTTTAGACAAATTTATCCGGCGCTTAAGGACATCTATTCGCAAATCTAATAAAGGTTATTTTGTGAAAAGCACTAATGGTCGTGATGATTTTTTAGTGATATGTCTGTCTTTAAGCTCGTGTGGAAAAGAAAAATAGCTCTCGAATATAATGCTAGGGGGTGGTGCATTGGAAAATAAAACGCTTTATGTTACTGACCTTGATGGTACACTTTTACGAAGCGATAAGACGCTTTCGGCCTTTAGCGCTGATACAATAAATATGCTGATTGATAAGGGCGTTTATGTAACCTATGCTACAGCACGCTCCCATCATACAGCAACCGAGGTGACAGGTGGTAGATTGATGCCAAAAATCCCCGTGATTTTATATAATGGCACCTTTATTGCTAGTGCTAAGGGAGAAATACTTAAGGCGTGTGCGTTTGATAAGGGAGAGGCTAGCGCGCTTCTTTCCTTGCTACAGGGCAAGCAAATTTATCCTCTTGTGCATTCGTTTTTTGAGGGAAGAGAACGGTTTTTCTATCGCACTGACAAAAAGACAAGAGGAATAGTTGCCTTTCTTGAGGACCACAAAAACGACCCAAGAGAGACTCCAACAAATGAGCAAGGGCTCACACAGGGTGAGGCGTTTCATTTAACCTGCATAGATGATTATGAAAAGCTTTTGCCTATATATGAAGGGCTTAAGAAAAAGCATCAATGCGTGCTTTATAAGGATAGCTACACTGGCGAATGGTGGCTTGAAATTATGCCAAGGAACGCGACGAAGGCAAATGCGATTGCCACTCTTGCCAAAATGCTTGGCTGTGAGAGGATTGTTTGCTTTGGTGATGGAGTTAACGACATCTCAATGGGCGAGGTCGCAACGGAGCTTTATGCGCCTAAAAACGCCCATCCAGAGCTTTTGAGCGTTGCTACAGGGGTGCTTGATACAAATGACGAGGACGGTGTTGCAAAATGGCTTCTAAGGAACGCAAAATAAACAAAAAAGCTCTTATAATTTCTCTTTCGTGCATAGGCGTGCTGTTGGCGCTTTGCCTGTGCGTGTTAATTTACGCAGGAGATTATTACCACGCGCTTGATGAGGTGACATCAGCCTCAGCGCCAGAGGGAATTTCAAGACAGGAGCTTGATGATGGCTCAATTTACATATCACCACAGGGAGCGACCATGGGGGTTATATTTTACCCAGGTGGAAAGGTTGAAAACAGCGCATATATACCACTTATGGAGAAGCTGGCTGAAAACGGAATTGCCTCTGTAATAGTAAAAATGCCACTTAACCTTGCTGTGCTTGGTGTAAGCCGTGCAGATAAATTCATTGATGAGTATTCGGACATAGAAAAATGGTACATAGCAGGGCACTCACTTGGTGGCTCTATGGCGTGTACATACGCTGAGGAAAACAAGGAAAGGCTAGAGGGCGTGATTCTGCTTGCATCATATTCTACAAGCGATATTACAGACACATCTCTCAAGGTTATTTCTATTTATGGTGACTGCGATGGCGTCTTGAATATGGAAAAATACGAGGAATGTAAGGGTAATTTGCCAGGTGATTTTGACGAGCATATAATAGAAGGTGGAAACCACGCGTATTTTGGCGCATATGGCGAGCAAGAGGGTGACGGAACGCCTAAAATTTCAAGAGAGTCGCAGACCGAAAAAACGGCAGAGCTGATAATAGAATTTATAAAGTAAAAAAGACCGAGCATTCGGTCTTTTTCTTATCCTAGCGCCACATCCATCGACATCATGATTGAAAAGCCAAGGGCAAACATAATAGTTCCAATGTCAGCACTGTGGTCTCCATTTGTCATCTCTGGTATTAGCTCCTCAACCACAACGAATATCATAGCGCCTGCTGCAAAGCTTAAAAGATATGGGAATACTGGCAATAAAAGCTCCGCAAGCAAAATGGTAATAAGCGCTGCAATTGGCTCTACAGCTCCCGATACAACGCCGTACAAAAACGACCTTCCCTTGCCTAGCTTAGGACAAAGCGGCATTGAAATTATAGCACCCTCTGGCAAATTTTGAATTGCAATTCCAACAGAAAGCGCAGTCGCCTCTGCAAGCGAAACATCGACACCTCCTGCCAAAAACGACGCAAAAACCACACCTATCGCAACACCCTCTGGAATGTTGTGTAGGGTTATAGCAAAGAAAAGCAATGCGTTTTTACCCATACGACTGCGAGGCCCCTCACTTTGATTGTTTATGTGCGTATGAGGCACTGCCTTATCAAGAAATAAAAGAAATAAAATTCCAGCAAAGAAACCGACGACAGCTGGTATAAATGAAAGCCGTCCCATAGCACTTGATGCACTCATAGAAGGAATCAAAAGGCTCCAAACAGACGCAGCAACCATAACCCCACCAGCAAAGCCGTTTAATGCACGCGTTGCACCATCGCTTATACCCCTTTTCATAAAGAAAACGCACATAGCGCCAAGGCTGGTTCCGACAAAGGGTATTAAAACGCCACGAGCTATCTCAAAAGTCAAATTCTCACCTCAAATACAATAATCTTTTATTATTCTATTCAAATCTAGAAAATTTGACAAAAATAAAAAGGCACGCGAGGCGTGCCTGATTTATTATAGAAGCTCTTTTCTAAGCTCTGCACCACTCTTTGGTGAAAGATAGGCAGGCGCAATGTCAAAAACAGTTTTACAGCCACAAGCGCCCTCGCGCGCGAGCCTTGCAACGGCACGAGCGTACGCTACAATTACAGACGCAGTAAACTCAGGGTTTGAATCAAGCTTCAAGCTATACTCAATTATATGCTTGTTGCCATTTCCTGTAACACCACAGCGAATAACAAAGCCACCATGAGGAATACCAGAATGGTTTTTTACAAGCTCGTCCCTTGTGATAAAGTGAACTGTTGTGTCGTAATCGGCAAAGTAATTTGGCATAGCTTTAATTTCATTTTCTATCTTTGTAAGGTCAGCGCCCTCCTCTGCCACAACAAAGCATTCTCTTGTGTGCTTTTGTCTTGTTGTAAGCTCTGGATTAGAGCCTGAGCGAACAGCCTCAAGCGCACTATCTACAGGTATTGTATACTGCTTTGCGTCAAGCACACCATCAATTCTGCGAATGGCATCAGAGTGACCTTGGGAAACGCCCTTGCCCCAGAAGGTATAATCCTTGCCGTCTGGCAAAATTGCGCCAGCATACATTCTGTTAAGAGAAAACATACCAGGGTCCCAGCCAACAGAAATCATGGCAACCTTACCATTTTCGATGGCGCTTTTGTTAACTCTATCAAAATGCTCAGGGATTTTTGCGTGAGTGTCAAAGCTATCAATTACATTAAAATACTTAGCAAGATAAGGTGTTTGCTCTGGAAGGTCGGTAGCACTTCCACCACAAATGACCATAACATCAATTTTGTCAGTCATTTTGGTCACCTCAGATGAGTGAAGCACCATCGCACCCTTTGTATTTATCTTAACGCTTGTTGGGTCACGGCGAGTGAACACACAAGCAAGCTCCATATCATTATTCTGAGCAATAGCACTCTCAATGCCTCGACCAAGATTGCCATAGCCATAAATACCAATTCTAATCATAAGACTCTCCTAAATCAATATAAAAATATTTTATCACACACTTTCTTTACATTCAATATTTTTTTGCTATTTTTTGTAAAAATACAAATACAGAGGGCTTTACCAAGCTCCTCAGCCGGTCCACCAGTACAAAAAACGCCCCAAATATATAAAAAGAGCCTAAAAAACAGCAACATATAATCAATTTATCATATGAACATATATTTAAAAACGATGGCAGACACATATAAATCTTGACAATGCCTCTCGCGTGTGATATAATTTTTATATATTGCGCTTGCGCAAAACTAATTTTTAAAAATATAGCATAAAGGAAATATTTATGGATATACAAGTAAGAAAGCTTGCTGAGGGCGATGACCTAACGCAGGTATCAAGACTTATATACGAAACAGACAATTATATTTTTCCTCACTTCTTTGGACAAAGCACCACCTCTGCTAAGGAAATTTTGCCATTTATGATAGAGGCCGATACGATATATAATAAGAATAATATTTATATAGCATTGCTAGATAATCAAATTATAGCTGTTATAGTAATAGTGCCTTCGCCAATCAGCATTAATCTTGGCGCGTTTATTGACTCGTTTGAAAAGGCTAATGTAATGATTGATGAAAGCTTCCAAAAGGTTATGATGGAGTACTTTATCCCAATGGAGGCGCTTCCAGAGGGCTATTACATTGCCAACCTTTGTGTTGACGAGCTTTATCGTGGCAAGGGCGTTGGTAGCGCAATGCTTGACTTGATTCTTGAAGAGATTGACAAGGAAAAGGATGTATATCTTGATTGCCTTACCGATAATGCTCGTGCAATTTCAGTTTACGAGGCACATGATTTTGAGAAGCTTTTTGAGTTTTCCGGATTTACTGGCTTGCCATATTATAAAATGATAAGGCGTGCATCAAGGGCTCAAATTGAAGCTGGTAATTTGGAGGAATAATGGAAAGAGAAAGGCTTGGAAGTCGTCTGGGCTTCATTCTGATTAGCGCTGGGTGTGCTATCGGAATCGGAAATGTATGGAAATTTCCAACCGTTACAGCTCAAAATGGCGGTGGATTTTTCGTACTAATATATTTGCTATTTTTAGTTATAATGGGAATCCCTATTATGACTATGGAGTTTTCAATGGGAAGGGCATCTGGCAAAAGCCCTGTAAAGCTGTATCAACAGCTTGAAAAGCCAGGACACAAATGGCATGCACACGGCTACGTCGCTCTTGGGGGAAATGTGCTTCTTATGATGTACTATACCTCAGTTACAGGCTGGATGCTTCAATATTTTGTTTATATGCTCACAGGAAAGTTCGAGGGAATGAGCTCGGCTGTTGAGGTAAACGCAGTATATGGCGAAATGCTATCTCAACCCTGGGTGCTAATTTTGTTTGTTGCAATAGTTGTTACCTTTGGCTTCCTTGTTTGCTCGTTCAATATGCAAAAGGGACTTGAAAAGGTTTCAAAGATAATGATGCTTGCGCTTCTTACGCTAATTATAGTTCTTGTAATTCACGGCTTCACGCTTGACGGGGCAAAGGAGGGTCTTTCATTCTATTTGATTCCTAATATGGATAGAATAAGAGAGGCTGGAATATTTAACATTATCGTTGCTGCGATGAACCAGTCCTTCTTTACCTTAAGCCTTGGTATGGGCTCAATGGCAATATTTGGAAGCTTTATTGGCAAGGACAGGTCCTTGCTTGGCGAAAGCGTTAATATTGCTGTGCTTGATACCTTTGTTGCAATAAGCTCAGGACTTATAATTTTCCCTGCGTTCTTTACCTATATGGGTAACGACACATTACCAACCGACCAAATTCTTGCACAAACAGCAGGTCCAGGTCTTATTTTTAAGACTCTACCAAATGTATTTATAAATATGCCTGCAGGTAGACTATGGGGAACACTTTTCTTCTTGTTTATGACCTTTGCGGCATTCTCTACAATCCTTGCCGTTTTCCAAAACATTATGTCCTGCGTTCAGGAGCTAACAGAATGGTCAAAGATAAAGACAAGCATAATTTGTGGAGTGGCATTATTTGTCCTTTCGATTCCTTGTATTCTAGGCTCTAATGCTTGGTCAGGACTTACAATCGGTGGCAAAAACATAATGGATATAGAGGACTTTTTGGTAAGCCAAATTATCTTACCTGCCGGCTCTCTCATCTTTGTAATCTTCTGTACTAACAAAATCGGCTGGGGCTTTGAAAGCTTTATGGAGGAAGCGAATTTTGGCAAGGGCTTAAAGGTTCAAAAATGGATGAAAACCTATATGAGATTTGTTCTTCCAGTAATTGTTGGCGCACTTCTGATATACGGAATTGTATCAACCTTTATTGGTTAAAAGGGGAATAAAATGAGAAAAAGAATATTACTTGTAGTGCTCGCGTTTTTAATGCTTGCGATGTCCTCTTGTACGCTTTTTGATGGCTTAATAGACGATGAGTCATCATCTGGCTCAAGTGCAACCAGCTCGTCGACAAGCGATGAAATAAAGCATGAGCACAGCTTTACAAAAACGGTAGTTCCATCTATATGCGACCAAAAGGGATACACTCGCAATATTTGTGCGTGTGGCTATGAATATATAGACGATTTTATAAACCCAACAGCTGCCCACACCTTTGTGCGTGGAATTTGCTCCACCTGTGGAGAAATCAGCTTTGCTGACATTCTTAATTTAGTCAGCACAGAGGCTATGAAGGCGAATGTTGCTGTTGAAGCCGTTTACTCAAATAAGGGCTATGCCTTTAGCGTTGAGATGGGAAAATCAAACGGAAGTGGTGTTATAATCGACTATTCAAATGGCGAATATTATTTCCTTACAAATAATCATGTCGTTTATCACAAGGAGCTTGCCGATAAATCAAATCAAATAAAGTACTATGTAACTGATTACGCAGGAAATAAGTATTTGGCAACTCTCGTGCTAGAGAGTGCACGCGCTGATTATGACCTTGCGCTTCTGAAGTTCACAAGTCAGGATAAGTATACTGTGCTTGACCTTGAGGAGGGCAACAAGGAAATCGGTAACATGGTTGTGTCACTTGGTCAGCCACAGGGTCAGCCAAATACTATAACCGTTGGAAAGATAACAAACTACGGAAGAGTAAAAATTACAGGCTCAGATGTTACTGAATGTAATGTAAGCTTTGATACTCTGCATCACGACGCATACATAAATAGTGGCTCAAGTGGTGGTGCGCTTCTGGATAAGGAGCTAAATGTAATAGGTGTTAACTACGCAGGTGCGATTAAGGATGACGGCACAAGTGAGGGCTCGTATGCTATCCCAGTTGAAAAAATTTACGAGTATTTTAAGCTAATCGGCTATGAATATGAGCCATTTAATAATGGACAGCAATCTGTTCCACAAGCATAAAAAATAAAAGACACGGCCGTTTGGCTGTGTCTTTTTTGAAGAAATATTACTTACATGGACGCGTTATGTCTTAGGGCACAATGCTAATGCTCGGCTTTTGTTATTGTAGCGTTGGGAAGTCCTTAAATTCGACAAGGGGCTCACCCTTTAGTCCGTCAGACTCAAATATAACAATTTCATTTTCGCCCTTTTTCAAAACAGAGGCAGGGACATAAAGGCTTTTTTGTGGACCTATCTCCCAGTATCTACCAAGATTAAAGCCGTTAATTGTCACAAAGCCCTTTGTGAAATTGTCAACATAGATAAATGTGTCAGCCACATCATCAATTTCAAAATTGCCCTTATAAAAGCCACTTGGCTCATTAAACTCCTTTCCATAGACAACCTTATCAAGATTTGTCATAGGGAGTGGATAAGCATTCCAGCCAAAGTGAATAATGTTGTCGCCGATAAGACATCTGCCTGCGATGCCCTTTTTACGCATCATTTTAGGGCCAAAGTTCGCTCTACCCATATTCTCGACTAGAATGGTAAGAGTGTCGCCCTTTTTGGCGTTTATAGTCGTTTTGAGCTCGTCATCATTTATGTAAACAATTCCGTTAAGAGTGTCATTTATGTAAATTTGAGCTCTGTCGCCAAGGTCGGCAAAATAAAGAGGTGCGTTTACATAATCACGGTTTAATTTCGTGGTGTAGGCAATATAGCCGTAGCCCTGTCCATAATACTCCATACATTTTGGAACATTTGAGAAAATAGGTGTAGAAAGGTTGTCAAGGTTGTCAAAAAGTCCGCCACTCTGTGTGAGCACTACCTTGCCATAGCCAAGCTTTCTGCGATTTTCTGGAACAGGTGGAAGCTCCTTTTTAGTATATTTTTTAATAACCTCACGCACAGCCATATATTTTGGAGTAACATCGCCACATTCGGTGAGCATAGCGTCGTAGTCGTAGCTTGTTACATCGGGCTTAAACTTATCGTAGTGGTTAGCTCCGCTTGTGAAGCCAAAGTTTGTGCCACCGATAAACATATACATATTAAGACTACCACGACGAAGCATATCATCGACAACCTGCGCGTAATTTTCAGCGCTTGTGGTGTGGTGGAAGCCATCTCCCCACGCATCAAACCAGCCGTTCCACATCTCCATACACATTTTTGGAGAGTCAGGGAATAGCTTGTCGTGAGCCTTAAAGCTCTCCTCGACCCTTGAACCGAAATTGAGCGTTGCAAGACAGCCCTCAATAGCTCCGTCAAGAAGATTTGCCTCGCTTGTTCCATCAGAGGTGAAAAGTGGAACATCAATTCCGTGCCTTCTGTAAATGTCGTGAAGGCTCTTTAGATATTCCTTATCGTCACCATAGTAGCCGTATTCGTTTTCACATTGAAGCATAATTATAGGGCCACCATTTGTGAAAAGAAGGTCACGAATTTGGTCAAAAAGATGAGCAAGATAGTTCTCAAAATGCTTCATGTAGATAGGATTCGAGCAACGAATTTCCATGTCGTCCATTGCTTGAAGCCACCAAGGAAGACCACCAAATTCCCATTCAGCGCAAATGTATGGACCAGGACGGACAATCGCCATAAGCCCCTCCTCATTTGCAATCTTAATAAAGCTTCTTATGTCAAGATTTGACGAAAAGTCAAATTCGCCGATTTTCTTTTCGTGCATATTCCAGGCACAATAGATTTCAACACAGTTAAGTCCCATGGCTTTCATTTTTTTGAAAATATCGCGCCAGGTGTCTGGCATATTTCTAAAATAGTGGACAGCGCCAGAAATAATCTTAATTTCCTCGCCATCCTTTATAAATTTGTTTCCAACGATTTTAAAATCCATAAAAATCTCCTTAAATTATATTAATTTAATTTTACTACAAATTCTCACTAATTTCAAGCAATGCAACATAATTTATAAATTTTATAAACTGCATTGACATTTAACATTTACTAATGTTAAAATAAGAATAGCTATAAAGCTAAGTGGAGGGATTTATTATGGCTAAAAAAGATAGTATGAGCATTATGAACGAATTTAAAAATGCTCCTCAAAAGGAAAAAATCGAATCAGAAAGAAAGCTTAAGGTTGCAATTATCGGAACTGGTTGGATTGCAGACGCTCACGCAAACAGATATAAGGAAATGGATGATGTTGAGCTTGTTGCTCTTGCAGACCTTGTACCTGGAAAGGCACAAAAATTCGCCGAAAAGTGGGAGCTTCCAAATGCAAGATGCTACCTTTCACACAAGGAGCTTCTTGATGCTGAAAAGGATCTTGATGCAGTTTCTATTTGTACATATAACAGAACACACGCAGAGTGCACAATTTATGCTCTTAAGAAGGGAGTAAACGTCCTTTGCGAAAAGCCTATGTCCGTAACCCTTGAGGAAGC
>JAGALI010000144.1 GCA_017625275.1 Clostridia bacterium | reverse complement strand
TCCTATACCTTTTATGATGGTCCTCCAACAGCTAATGGTAAGCCTCATATAGGACATGTTCTTACCCGTGTAATCAAAGATATGATTCCTAGATATAGAACTATGAAGGGCTATATGGTTCCTCGTAAGGCCGGCTGGGATACTCATGGTCTACCTGTTGAGCTTGAGGTCGAAAAGCTTCTTGGTCTTGATGGCAAGGAGCAAATCGAGCAATATGGTCTTGACCCATTCATTGGCAAATGTAAAGAAAGCGTTTGGAAATACAAGGGAATGTGGGAGGATTTTTCATCCACTGTTGGCTTCTGGGCTGATATGGATAATCCGTATGTAACATATCATAATAACTTCATCGAATCTGAATGGTGGGCTCTTAAGCAAATTTGGGACAAGGGTCTTCTCTATAAGGGCTTCAAAATTGTTCCTTATTGCCCAAGATGTGGCACCCCTCTTTCCTCTCACGAGGTTGCGCAAGGCTACAAGTCTGTAAAAGAGCGCTCAGCTGTCGTTAGATTCAAAAAGGCTGACGAGGATGCTTATTTTCTTGCTTGGACCACAACTCCTTGGACTCTCCCATCAAACACTGCTCTTTGCGTAAATCCAAGCGAAAGCTACTGCAGAGTTAAGGCTGCCGATGGCAAGATTTACTATATGGCAGAGGCACTTCTTGACAAGGTACTCTCTCCTCTTGCTGCTGAAGGCGAAAAGGCTTATGAAATCACCGACAGATACACCGGAAAAGAGCTTGAATATTTGGAATACGAGCCTTTATTTGAATGTGCTGGTGTCGTTGCTAAAAAGCAAGGCAAGAAATCCCATTTTGTGACCTGTGATAATTATGTTACAATGGCTGACGGAACTGGTATTGTTCACATCGCTCCTGCCTTTGGTGAGGATGACTCCAGAATAGGAAGAAACTACGATCTTCCTTTCATTCAATTCGTAAACGGCAAGGGTGAGATGACATCTGACACGCCATATGACGGAATGTTCGTTAAAAAGGCAGATCCTGTTATACTAAAGGATCTCGACGCAGAGGGTAAGCTTTTTGATGCTCCTAAATTTGAGCACGATTATCCTTTCTGCTGGAGATGTGATACTCCTCTAATTTATTATGCTCGTGAATCTTGGTTTATAAAGATGAGCGCTGTTAGAGATAATCTTATAAAGAATAATAACACAATTAACTGGATCCCAGAGTCTATTGGTAAGGGTAGATTTGGCGCTTGGATTGAAAATGTTCAAGACTGGGGAATTAGCAGAAACAGATATTGGGGTACTCCTCTTAATATTTGGGAATGTGAGTGTGGACATAAGCACTCTATTGGCTCTATTGAAGAGTTAAAGGCAATGTCTGATAATTGCCCTGATAACATTGAGCTTCATCGCCCTTATATTGATGCCGTAACTATCAAGTGTGAAAAATGTGGTGGTCAAATGAAGCGTGTTCCAGAGGTTATTGACTGCTGGTTTGACTCTGGCGCTATGCCATTTGCTCAGCATCACTATCCTTTCGAAAACAAGGATTTGTTTGAACAGCAATTCCCTGCAGACTTTATTTCAGAGGCTGTTGACCAAACTAGAGGCTGGTTCTATTCTCTTCTCGCGATTTCAACACTTATCTTTGATAAAGCTCCTTATAAAAATGTAATTGTTCTTGGACACGTACAAGATGAGAACGGACAAAAAATGTCCAAATCAAAGGGAAATGCAGTTGACCCATTTGAGGCCCTTGAAACCTATGGTGCTGATGCAATTCGTTGGTACTTCTACACAAACTCTGCTCCATGGCTTCCTAACAGATTCCACGGAAAAGCAGTTATAGAAGGACAGCGCAAATTCATGGGTACTCTTTGGAACACCTATGCCTTCTATGTTCTCTATGCTAACATTGATAAGTTCAATCCTATGAATTATTCTCTTAAGGATTGTAAGCTTTCAGTAATGGATAAATGGCTTCTTTCAAGAATGAATTCCACTGTCAAGGAAGTTGATAATTGTCTCGAAAGTTATAAAATCCCAGAAGCATGCAAGGCTCTTGAGACTTTTGTAGACGATATGTCTAACTGGTATGTTCGTCGCGGTCGTGAAAGATATTGGGCACAGGATATGACTGATGATAAGATTGCAGCATATATGACTCTTTATACTGCTCTTGTAACAACAGCAAAGGCTAGTGCTCCTATGATTCCATTTATGGCAGAGGACATTTACAGAAACTTAGTATGCAACCTTGATAAAAATGCACCTGAAAGCATTCATCTTTGCGACTTCCCTACTGTTGATGAAAACGCTATAGACAAGGCGCTAGAGGAAGATATGAAGTCTGTTCTTGACATAGTTGTTATGGGCCGCGCTGCAAGAAATAATTCTGCTCTTAAAAATCGTCAGCCTCTTTCTACCATGTATGTAAAGGCAGAAAAATCACTTTCTGAATTCTATCTTGAAATCATCGAGGACGAGCTTAACATTAAAAATGTTAAATTTGTAAATGATATGAGCGAATTCTCCTCGTATTCCTTCAAACCACAGTTGAAAACTGTAGGTCCAAAATATGGTAAATATCTTGGATTTATCAGAACATGGCTTACTGAGCTTGACGGTAATAAGGCTATGAACGAGCTCTCTATAAATGGCACTCTTAAGGCTATCGCTTCTGACGGAACAGAAATTTCTCTTGCTGAGGAAGATTTACTAATTGAAACAAAGCAAAAGGAAAACTACTGCTCGCTTTGCGACAAATATTTAAGTGTTGCTCTTGATACCAACCTAACACCCGAGCTTATTGAAGAAGGCTATGTAAACGAAATTATAAGCAAAATCCAAACCATGCGTAAGGATTCAGGCTTTGATGTTACAGACCACATTAGCGTAGGTATCTTAGGTAATGATAAAATTGCTGGATATGTTAAGGCTAATGAAGCTGAAATCGCAAAGGTTGTTCTTGGAGATGATTTCTGTTATGATAAGCCACTTGAACATTCTAAGGAATGGGATATTAATGGCGAAAAAGTAACAATCTCTGTACAAAAAATTTAATAAAAAAGTCTCTCGCAATAGCGAGAGGCTTTTATTATATAATATATTTTCAAATCATTGAATTTTAAAATTTTTAAATTTAAAAATTGATTTTAATTTATTTTTTGTTTCTTTTGAGCAAGCTTCCTATTCTTTTTTTCATTTCTTGTTGCTTATCTGAGGTTTCTTTTTCTAAAAGCTCTGCTTTTAAAATTTTGTTCCCCTCTAGCTGAGCATCAAGAATCAATCCAGAGGTCAATTTATCCATCAATCCATTTGGCATATTATTCTCATGCACAGAAATAAAGTCGTCTCCGGCCTCGAATATTGCAATTCTTTCATCAATTGAATTTT
>JAGALI010000143.1 GCA_017625275.1 Clostridia bacterium | reverse complement strand
TACTGCCCTTGGCGTGGCGATTCTTGTTTTTGCTACTGCCAGCATTTGCACAGGCATATATAGAGCAAATACAGTTGCCATCTCCAGCTATGATTATCACTCAAGCGATATAGTTGCTATTGAAAGCGAAAACGAGGTTATGATAATAGAAATGTCAAGTCCTAGTAAAACCACCACCAGTCAGTCAGGCTTTTACGCCTCACATCTTGGCTACTCAGATATTGATACATACGTCTTGACTGATTATGGACATAATATTTTGACAGCAGTTGATGAAATAACAGAGGACTTACTGATAAGAAAGCTTATGCTTCCTACGCCAATTGACGAAAAGGAAGGGGAGCAATTTGAGCTCATTAAGCAAATAGCTATTTCCAAGGAAATAGAGCTTCTTACAATCCCCGAGGGCTATGAATTTGGTGAGGCAAGCGTTGATTTTGTAGATCTTGGCACCCTTTCTCGCTCAACCAAAAGATGTGTTGCGTTTTCCATATCAGCGCATGGCTCTGTATATACATATCTTGGCGCATCAGCCTATGAAACCTTTGATAATGACCTTGAGAATTATGTAAGAAAATCCGATGTCATAGTGCTAGGCGCATATGGACCTAAATATCAAGTGATGCTTCCATATGATTTAAAAAATGTTAGATATATTACCTTCCACGGAAGCAGTAAGGACTATGTAAGACAAGACTTAAGCGAGGATAGAATAAAAGAGCCTACTCATAAATTTATATTTAAATAAAAAAGCCGAGCCAATCGGCTTTTTTATTTGCGAAAAATGTCACCTTGTGGCGAAAAGCATCATATTCTGTATTGAGCATATCCAAGTATGCTCGAAAGGAGAAATATAAAATATGGAAAGAAATCCAAGAGGCGTTTCAAGCGCAGACTTTGATCAATTTTCTAAATTTTTAAGAGGAAATGGCATCTCCTCTCGTTATGCGCCCTGCAATAGCGAAAATGGTGGTGCTTCACAGGAAAACAACACAAGACCAACCCCAAGCACCGGTCGCTCCCTTGCGATGGTATATGCTGTAAAACAGCCTTGGGAAAACATTTACGACCCTGAGATTGCCCTTATAAACGGAACAATTTTTGAGGCGCTTAATAAGCCCTTTGAAAAATCTGGCTGTTCAATAAATAACGGCTGTACAGGTGGAATGAATTGCGGAGGAATAAGAAGATGATGAATCTAGCATTAAGCAGAGAAAGGCTTATGAGACAAATTCAAATTTACTCCTTTGCAGTGTATGATGCCCTTCTATATCTTGACGCATATCCAGACTCCAAAAGCGCACTTAACTTCTATAATCAAAGCAAGAGAGCAGAGGAGCGTGCAATAGCAGAATACGAGGCTCGCTATGGCAAGATAAGGCTCAGTGGCGAAGAAAAATCATGGCAATGGACAGACGGCCCATGGCCTTGGCAAAATGAGGAGGCAAAATAATGTTCCAATACGAAAAGAAATTACAGTATCCTGTAAATATTAAGAACCCAAACCCCAAGTACGCGAGCATAATTATAAGCCAAATCGGAGGCCCTGATGGAGAGGTTGGAGCATCGCTTCGCTATCTTACCCAAAGAATAGCAATGCCATACCCTCAAATAACAGGAATTTTGACCGATGTTGGTGTAGAGGAGCTTTCTCATATTGAAATGGTAAGCGCAATAATTTATCAGCTTACTAAAAATCTTACAATGGACCAAATCAAGGAGGCGGGCTTTGACACCTACTTTGTAGACCATACAACAGGTATTTACCCAACAGCAGCCTCAGGCTTCCCATATACAGCAGCCTCAATGCAGTCAAAGGGAGATGTTTTAACCGACCTTCACGAGGACCTCGCAGCAGAGCAAAAGGCGAGAACAACCTATGATAACATTTTAAGGCTAGTTGATGACCCCGATGTTTGCGACCCAATTAAATTCCTTCGTGCAAGAGAGGTAGTTCACTATCAGCGCTTTGCCGATGC
>JAGALI010000142.1 GCA_017625275.1 Clostridia bacterium | reverse complement strand
CGAGCTTATTCCGTCAAAATACGCAAAATTCTCTGCCCCTGTGTCTAAAATTGATAGGCTCTTCAAGTCCTGCTACACGATAAACGTTGACCCATTTATCATGTCAAGGCTAGACTCCGTTGGTGGAATCTTCAACTTTAACACCAAGGGCACTCACGCAACTAACCATTCCATCTCGTCAGTTCTTGACGACCTTTCATATTTTGCGAAAAGCAAATACAAAACTCTTCTCGTTTGCCAAACGGAGGCAGAGGCAAAAAATGCAGTCTCCGTCCTTTGCGACGAGGGCTATTCCGCCTACTCCTTAGCAAGAGATCTAAAGGAGGGGGCTATTGCAGTTACCTGCGACACCTTCCCAGAGGGCTTTGAAATTCCGTCCTCAAAGCTTGCGCTGGTAGTTCTTTCCTCAAGAAACAGGCTTGATAAAAGCAAAATCAAGCGTAAGGCTAACAAAAATAAATCTGCGGGCGAAAAAATTCTTTCCTGTCAGGATCTTATGGTTGGCGACTACGTGGTACACGAAAAGTATGGTATTGGAAAATACCTCGGAATACAAAACCTATTTACAATGGGTGCCCACAGGGACTATATTGCCATTCAATATTCAGGCTCCGACAAGCTTTACCTGCCTGTTGACCAGCTTGATATGGTTTCAAAATATATAGGTGCGTCCTCCTCAACCGGAGAGGTTAAGCTATCTAAAATGGGTGGTACTGAATGGAAAAGAGCAAAATCCAAGGCAAAATCCTCTGCTAAGGATATGGCAAAGGAGCTTATCGATTTATATGCTAGGCGCACTCGAATGAGTGGCTTCGCCTTTATGCTCCAATTTAATACATTACCATATCAACAATTGAAATTACGAAAAGTAACAATGAAACTGGAAGGAATATCAACAAATCATAAAGTGATGATATTATCTGATTTTCATTTCCAAAAAGATATGACAACATTACATCCAAATTTGGTTAATCAATCAATAGAAATGATATTATCAGAAGATCCTGAATTGATTATTTTCTTAGGAGATTATATTCAATTAGCTCATCAAGATATTCATATGTTTACATCAGCATTTGAATATATTTGTCACAAATATAAATGTATAGGAATTTTAGGAAATCATGATTTAAAAGAAGGTCATAAACAATATGTTATTTCTCAATTAGAATCTATTGGAATGACAATGTTAATTGACAAATCATTCACATTTGATGGAGTAAATATTTATGGAGTTGAGAATTATGAAAATGATATAGATTTATCTCTTCCACACCTTGAAAATACTGTTTTATTAGTTCATACTCCATCTGTATTAAATGACAAGTATTTTACTCAATCTCAAAATCATATTAAAGCCATTTTTTGTGGTCATACTCATGGTGGTCAAATTGATATTCCATTAATAGGATGTCCATTGATGTTATTTAAACCTTGGATGTTAAAATGGTGGAAATTAATGTATTTACGAGTACTTGATTTATTACGATGGAAAGTTATCTATGGTAATTATACTCTTACATCTGGTGATAATTCTATTCCTGTTTATGTCACTTCTGGTATTGG
>JAGALI010000141.1 GCA_017625275.1 Clostridia bacterium | reverse complement strand
CTGCATATTCTCTGTTGTTAATTTTAATATTTACCATGTTTTCCATAATATGTAGCTCCTTTCATTAACCTTTGTATATTGCTTGGAATCTCTTACAGCTTGGCAAGCAAGCACCACACTTAACACACTTAGATGCATCAATTGCAAAGGAAGCAAGCTTATGTCCTTCAGCAACATAATCAGTTCTGCTGATAGCTTCAGCAGGACACTGCTTCGCGCACAATCCACAACCCATACACTTGTCCGGATCAATCTTATATGTAAAGAGATTCTTACATACGCCAGCAGGACACTTTTTGTCTACGATGTGAGCAATGTACTCCTCACGGAAGTTCTTTAAGGTTGAGAGAACGGGGTTAGGAGCAGTTTGTCCAAGTCCGCAAAGCGATGCGCTCTTGATATAGTTAGCAAGCTCTTCAAGCTTATCCAAATCTTCAAGCTCACCATTACCGCTTGTGATTTTTTCCAAAATCTCCAAAAGTCTAACTGTTCCTATACGACAAGGAGCACACTTACCACATGATTCGTCAACTGTAAATTCCAAGAAGAACTTAGCCAAGTCAACCATACATGTATCCTCGTCCATAACGATAAGTCCACCTGAACCCATCATTGAACCCTGTGCAATAAGGTTATCGTAGTCTATTTCTACATCGTATTTAGAAGCTGGAATGCAACCACCGGAAGGTCCACCTGTTTGTGCAGCCTTAAACTTCTTGCCATTAGGAATTCCACCACCGATTTCTTCTACAACCTCACGAAGTGTAGTTCCCATAGGAATTTCAACAAGACCTGTGTTAGTAATCTTTCCTCCAAGAGCAAATACCTTTGTTCCCTTGGACTTTTCAGTACCCATTGATGCGAACCACTCTGCACCCTTGTTTATAATCTGTGGGATGTTAGCGTAGGTCTCAACATTATTAATAATGGTAGGCTTTCCCCAAAGTCCCTTAACAGCCGGGAATGGTGGACGAGGACGAGGCTCACCTCTGTTACCTTCGATTGATGTGAGCAAAGCTGTTTCCTCGCCACAAACGAAAGCGCCGGCTCCAAGTCTGATTTGAAGATCAAATTCAAAATCAGTACCGAAAATGCCTTTTCCTAGCAAGCCAACCTCTCTTGCAGAATCAATAGCCTTTTGAAGTCTGTTAACAGCTATTGGATACTCAGCACGAACATAAACAAATCCCTGGTTAGCGCCAATTGCATAACCTGCAATTGCCATAGCCTCAATCAAAGCATGTGGATCACCCTCAAGGATAGAACGGTCCATAAACGCTCCCGGGTCGCCCTCATCGGCATTACATACAACATATTTCTGTCCCTTAGGCTGAGCTGCAGCAAACGCCCACTTTCTACCGGTTGGGAATCCACCGCCTCCTCTACCACGAAGACCGGAATCAAGTATAACCTTGATTACATCATCTGGAGTCATTTCAGTCAAAACCTTACCCAAAGCCATATAGCCCTGTGTTCCTATGTACTCGTTGATGCATTCAGGATCGATTACACCACAGTTACGCAAAGCAACTCTCTTCTGCTTCTTATAGAATGCAGTCTCATTAAGAGAAAGAATTTCATCTCCCTTAACGGTCTCAGAATACAGCAAGCTCTTAACAGGGTTGCCACCAACCAAATGCTCCTTAACAATAGTCTCTGCATCCTTTATTTCTATTCTGGAGTAGAATGTTCCTTCAGGATAAACAATTACAATCGGTCCAAGTGCACAAAGTCCAAAGCAACCTGTCAAAACAACCTGAACCTCGTTTTCTATGCCTGCTTCCTTTATAGCTTCTTCCATTTTAGCTTTGATTTGAACACTCTTGGAAGAAGTGCAACCGGTACCACCACAAATCAAAACATGCTTTTTGATATTGCCATCGGAAACAACATTTCCTTTATCATGCTGACGGAAAGCGATTTTTCCTTCATATGATTCTCTGATCTCTTGGAGATCTGATAAATTCTTAATCATTTCGTTATTCCGTCCTTTCATTAATTGTATTTATCAAGGATGCCCTTGATCATATCTGGAGTAAGTCTTCCGTAAACCTCTTCATTAACGGTAAGAACAGGTGCCAAACCGCAAGCTCCAATGCAACGAGTTGCATCCAAGCTAAATTTTCTGTCAGCTGAAATTTCGCCATTCTTGATACCCAGTAAAGACTCGAGCTTGTCCATAAGCAAGCCAGCACCCTTTACATAACAAGCGGTACCTAAGCAAACAGCCACAGCATACTCGCCCTTTGGATTGAGGATAAACTGTGAATAGAAGGATGCTACACCATATACCTCTGATAGTGGCACATCCATTGAGAGAGCAATATGCTTTTGAACTTCAATTGGAAGATATCCATAGATACCCTGCGCACCCTGAAGTACAGGCATAAGTGCCCCCTTCTCACCTTTGTGCTTTGCAATGAGTTCATCAAGCTGTGCTAATTGCTCAGCTGTACCATTGAAAGCAACTGTTGTCAATTTCTTTTTCATAGGGAACTCCTTTATATAAAAAATATTAAGCTAGTTTATTTTCGATAGCCTCTACTGCCTTGTCGAGATAATCATTTTCCATAAGTTCAATTATCCCTTTGTCGCAAAGAGCAGTTAACTTGCCATCCATTGGTAATTTACCAAGAACATCATAACCAAATTTCTCTGCCACTTGGTTTGTCTTATTCTCACCAAATATATGAATCTTTTTTCCACAATCCGGACATACTACATAACTCATATTCTCTACTAATCCAAGTACAGGAATATTCATCATTTTTGCCATATTGGCAGCTTTTTCAACTATCATTGATACAAGCTCCTGAGGTGTTGTTACAACAACTATTGCTTCTATAGGCAACGATTGAAACACCGTCAATGGGACATCGCCGGTCCCTGGAGGCATATCAATGAACATATAATCTATGTCGTTCCAAACAACATCGGTCCAAAATTGCTTCACCATTCCAGCTATCACAGGTCCACGCCAAACCACGGGACGAGTCTCATCCTCGAGCAAAAGATTTATCGACATAATGTCTATTCCAGTCTTAGAAGAAACCGGCAATATAAACTCGCCATTAGACATTGCGTTTTCCTTTATTCCGAAATTTTTAGGAATGGAAGGCCCTGTTATATCTGCATCCAATATTGCAGTCTTATAACCTTTTCTTTGCATCAAAACAGCAAGCATGGATGTAATTATCGATTTACCAACTCCACCTTTACCACTTACAACTCCGATAACATGCTTAACGGAGCTCAACGCATTCAACTGTTCCTTTGGTATTTCTCTAGATGAGCATTTTTCAGAACATGTTGAGCAGTCGTGTGTACATTCAGACATATTTTACCCTCCTT
>JAGALI010000140.1 GCA_017625275.1 Clostridia bacterium | reverse complement strand
TAAATGAGACTCCTCAATTAAAATTTTTACTTTCTGATGACGAAGAAGAAACGGCGGTAGATGCTAAAGATGAAACCCTTGAAATTAACTCGTAAGGCTATAGCCGACAATCAAGAGAATGTTAACAGCTTAACGGTATCAACATTAGTTACCCAAGCTGAACTTGAGCGCTTTGCCCCAGTGTTAGCGAAAGTGGCAAAGAAGCTCGCAAAACGATAATTCCTGTAATTGTATCATTTAATGTAACAGTATCAATTTGAATTGAACTGCAGCTACATAGCTTAAGCAGTTGATATATGACGAGTCACCATTGCTAAAGTTTGGAGCAATGGTGACTGTCGCAAAATATTCTGAGTGCGCTGCCAGACTCTGACGGCGCACTTTATACCCTCGGAGGTTGATATATATGAAGAAATGCGTGGCTTACTTGCGATATTCCACACCCAAACAAGGTGCTTTATCCTTTGAGTATCAAACTGAGGAAATCGTCAAGTATTGTAATACCAATAATCTTCTGCTCATGAAAACATTTAGTGACTCCGCTTGCCGTGGCAAAAATGCCAAAAGACCTGCGTTTTTGGAAATGATAGAAGAAGCTAAATCGAATCCTGAGTGGGATGTCATTCTGTTATACAATTTATCACGATTTTCAAGAAACGAAGAAGATGCTAATGCTTATAAAAAGCTTCTTCGTAGCTTGGACATTGCTGTAATAAGCGTAACAGAAAAATGCACAGAAGAAGATCCTGGTGGCTTTATGGAAACTTGCTTGGATAGATTGTATGCTAACGAAAGCAGAAAAAAGGGCGTTGCAAGTTATGACTCGCTCAGACTGATTTCTAAACAATGCAAGCACTGTGGAGGAAAACCACCGCTCGGTTATGATGTTGATAAGGAAACTGGGTTGCTGGTTGTAAACGAATCCGAAGCTCAACTAGTAAAAACCATCTTCAATATGTATAATACGGGATTTTCATATCCCAAGATAGCAAAGTACCTCAATGGTATTGGAGAAAAAACTAAAGCTGGCAACAGCTTTAGTGCAAAATCCTTCCGTGACATACTTACGCAAGAAAAATATGTTGGTACTTTTCTGTGGGGTAAGCACCCGCAAAATAGCCGTAACTTAGAAAAGGCTCTAACTGTTGTAGAGAATGGCTGTAGTGCAATAATCAGCAAGGAACTATTCGCTGAAGTTCAGGAACGAATGAGCGACAGCGGTAGTGGTAATCGTTGCTCCAAAAGCCAAAATCACTATATGCTCAATGGGCTTAGAATTTTGAAGTGCGGATGTTGTGGGAAATATTTAACAGGAAAGAGTTACACAAGTAAGGGTTATAAGTATGT
Source organism: Clostridia bacterium (assembly GCA_017625275.1). Lineage (GTDB taxonomy): Bacteria > Bacillota > Clostridia > Oscillospirales > CAG-272 > RGIG2000. The sequence continues at coordinate 1,644 of JAGALI010000140.1, read as the reverse complement.
TAAGTATTCTTGTCCAGACAGAAAATGCGTTAACAAGTCCGTTGATGCGGAAAATCTTGATAACTGCATTGCGAATATTTTGTTGAAGATGTTTTTTCTTAACCAAAGCAGAGATACACTCAACGCCCTTATCAGCTCTTCGCAAGACCCAACATTGCTCAAGGTCTACGAGAATAAGCTTCGTGGTGTAAAAATGAAGCAAGGTAACCTAATAGAATTGTTAGCAGAAGTACCTTCGGAGGCAGCTAAGGATAAGCTAAAAGCACTTAGTAATCAACAAGCTTTTCTTGAAGGAAAGATAGCTGAACAACAAGCTGTTCTGCCTCAAATACCTGCAGATGGTGATACTGAGGCTATGGAAAAGGTTTGCGATGCCATCCGTGACGAGCTTATAAATTCTGATGACCTTGATGTTAAGCTCTTCATTAAATCGGCTGTTAAAGAAATCTTAGTTGAGCCAAACGACATTACTATCACATTGGCTCAAACCACTTGCTAAGATCCGTGAAATCCGTGTGGAACCGTTTAAACGCATCTGGGTTTACCCTTATAACTCGGTCGGAAACACGCAAAATACGGGAAATCCGTCGTTTTGGGTAAGAGTAGAAATTGTGATGTATAGGTGTGCTTTTAAACCACAACAGAAAATGATGTGAAGCTTATGGCATGTATAGACGGTTTGTGCAAATGGAAGGTTTCGCTGACCCATGTTCGTGCATTTGCACCAACTTTTGAGAGTTTCTTTGCCTTGCCGGATTTATGGTGGTTCTGCCTGCTTTGGGCTCGGTTGGAAGGATGCAGGAGTGACGAGTGTGGCTCTGGATTAGCCGCTGCTTCTGCAAATATTCACTGACCCTTTAGGGCAGAATACCGAAATTTATATGTTTTTATATTTATATTATTACCTTGAATATTCAATGTGGTATGAATAACAAAATTAAACTTAGGAGGTTGTTACTATGGCTGATAAACAACTGAAAATTGATTCTTCCGACCTCATTTATACGGAAGAATTTATTGAAATGCTCGGTGGCAAAGTAACCAAGCGTATCATCTACAACTGGATTCGTGAAAAGAAAATCCCTGCTTTCAAAGTAGGTAACCGCTATGTGTTTTCAAGAAAACGAGTGGATGAATTTATTGCCAAAAAGCTTGGCATTGCCAGCTAACAGCATTGGCACTAGTGGTATAACGCTAGTGCCATATTTTTTATGTTTATTGGAGGGAAATTATGCCAGGTTCCAAAATACCTTTAGATAGAGAAGCTGCTAATGCTAAGCGTGACTGTAAGTGGCGTTTATCTGTAAGCAACAAATTCCGACCTGATGGTAAGCCTAATCGCGCTACCAAAACTATCGGACCTTGCTCAGAAGCACAAGCTGAAAAAGAATTGCAAAAATTCTATGTTGCTTTTCAAAACCAAAGTCCATCATCAGGCAAAAAAATAACTTTCGCAAACTTTGTAGAAGTATGGAAGGTTGAACATGTAGCTGATTTAAGTCCCAATACCAAGCAAGGACACTTATCCTGTGCTGATACAAGACTATTACCATACTTTGGTCGTATGCGTTTAGCTAAAATTAAAGCTGAAACGATTATTGATTTCATCAATGATATGAAGCTTAACGGTGAAAGATTAGATGG
>JAGALI010000139.1 GCA_017625275.1 Clostridia bacterium | reverse complement strand
TATAGCGTAGCCTTTCACCATTTGATGTAATAAAAGACAAGAGGCAAAAATTTCTAGGCGCAACGGAAACCACGGACGATAGCGTATATGGCATACGCTGAGGTCGTGGGTGAGTAGCAACAACGAAATTTGTAGCCTATTGGGTTTTATTTTGCGTAGTCTACTACCCTACTCTCCCTTATCAAATTAACCTTAATTTGTCCTGGATATTCCATCTCGCTTTCTATCTTCTTAACGATATCGCGAGCTACAAGTGCCATTCTGTCGTCGTTAATTTGCTCTGGCTTAACCATGATACGAATTTCACGACCTGCCTGAATTGCGAAGGTCTTTTCTACGCCCTCAAAGCTCTTTGCGATTTCCTCAAGCTTCTCAAGACGCTTGATATAGTTTTCAAGATTTTCGCGTCTTGCACCTGGGCGTGCTGCCGAGATTGCATCAGCTGCTTGAACTATAACTGCGATAATTGAATGCGCCTCAACATCACCGTGGTGCGCCTCAATTGCGTGAATAATTTCCTTGCTTTCCTTATACTTTTTAGCCACATCTACACCTATTTGTACATGTGAGCCCTCAATCTCAGCTGTAAGCGCCTTACCAATATCGTGAAGCAAGCCTGCACGCTTAGCGAGGGTTACATCAGCACCAAGCTCCCCAGCGATAACACCAGAAAGCTCCGCCACCTCAAGTGAGTGAGTAAGTACATTTTGACCATAGCTTGTTCTGAACTTAAGTCTACCAAGTAGCTTAACAAGCTCAATATTAAGACCGTGCACACCGATTTCGAAGGTAGCCTTTTCACCTGCCTGCTTAATCGATGCCTCAACCTCTTTTCTAGCCTTTTCAACGGTTTCCTCAATTCTTGTTGGGTGAATTCTACCGTCAGAAATAAGCTTTTCAAGTGCGATTCTAGCAATTTCGCGCCTTACTGGGTCGAAGCCAGAGATTGTGATAACCTCAGGGGTGTCGTCAATGATAAGCTCAACACCGATAAGGCTTTCAATAGCGCGAACATTACGACCCTCACGGCCGATAATACGACCCTTCATGTCGTCGTTTGGAAGTGGAACTACAGAAATTGTAGCCTCACTTACATGGTCAGAGGCACAACGTGCGATTGCAAGAGAGATGATATTCTTTGCCTTCTTGTCAGCCTCCTCCTTAAATTCAGCCTCAAGCTCCATAAGCTTTTGAGCCTGCTCATGCTTAACCTCGTCCTCGAGATTCTTAATAAGAAGCGCACGCGCCTCCTCAATTGAGTAGCCAGAGATTTTTTCAAGTAGCTTTAGCTGTTCCTCACGAATAGCCTTAACCTTTTCACCCAGCTCCTCATTTTCTTTGATTTTCTTTGCTAAGATTTCGTCCTTTTTCTCGATAGCCTCAGCCTTTCTATCGAGGTTTTCTTCCTTGGTATTTAAGCGCGCCTCTTGACGAGAGAGCTCTCCACGTCTTTCCTTGACCTCATTATCGAAGTCATTTTTATCGGCGAGTATTTGTTCCTTCGCTTCAAGAATCATTTCCTTGCGCTTTGATTCAGCGTTTCTCATCGCGTCCTCAAGTAGCTTTCTAGCCTGCGCCTCAGCAGATCCTATACGCTTTTCAGCAGAGCTTTTTCTTATAATGTATCCGATTACGATACCAACAAGTGCGCCAACAACTGCACCGATAGCTCCACCTATAACATATTCTACCATATGCCTTTCTCCTTTCGTTGTATTTCCTTGATTTTTGACCACAAGGGTCGTTTAAATTCTTTATGCAACAATGGCAACGGGTCAAGGCAAGCCCACCACCATATATCTACATAATTTAATTTTATAATATATTATTAATTCTGTCAAGAGAATTTTCGAATTTCTTTCTTTTTTCGTCTTGACGAGAGATTGGTTTTACCTTATAATGGATTTAAGGGCTAGCCCTTAATACATATTTAGAGGTTTTTATGAAGGACTGTAAATGGATTACTCACAAAAGCTCAACAGATACAGCCATGTGTCTGTATTATTTCAAAAAAAGCTTCTCGCTTGAGGCTGTTTCCGAGGCAACAGTTGAAATAAGTGCGCAGGCGCGCTATAAGCTTTTTATAAATGGAAAATTCGTATGCGTAGGCCCATGCAAGGGCACACGCGAGAAAACATATTTTGACACAGTAAGCGTGGGCGACTACCTAAGGGTAGGAGAGAACGAGATTTTTGTCGAGGTGCTTCAGCTTCCTGCAACAGATGTTGAGAGCCTTTGGGGCACAATCGACGGAGTTGTACGCGTTGGCTCTGCCCTGCTCGTTTTAGAGCTCAGATGTGGAGATGTATGCGTAAAAACAGACACATCATGGCTTGTTTCGCGCGTAAACGCAATCGGTCTTAAGACCTCTGGCGACACAAACTCAGCCTCGCCTATTGAATATGTAGATGCAAATGGCGTAATGGGCACTCCGTTTGAGTGCGCAGTTGAGCGCTGTGGCGTTTCAAACGGAGAGGAGGACCACTACTGGTGGGGTGGCACAAACCGACTATTCCTTCATGAGCGTCCTATTCCTATGCTAGACTTCAAGGACAAGAGCGATATAATTTCCTTTGACGGCGAATTTTACGAGGCAAAATACCTAACCTTCGGCTTCCCTCGCTTTAAGCTCAAGGGCAAGGGCAAGGTAACGCTTCGCTTCTTTGAGTGCTTTGACTCTGGAAACTGGAAAACCTATCGTGACCGTACCGACCGCACCCTTCCCTATTACGATAAAATGGCAGATACCATCGAGGTTGATGGCGAATTTAGCTATGAGCCATTTTATTTCCGTTGCTTCCGCTTTATCAAGGTTGATATAGAGGGAGATGTGTCGATAGAGCTTGAGCGCTTTATTGAGGTTAACTACCCTATGACTGTTCGCACAGACTACGACTTTGGCACAGAAATAGATAATAAGCTCTGGGAGATTAGCGTGCGCACGCTTCAGCGCTGTATGCATGAGACCTACGAGGACTGCCCATTCTACGAGCAATTGCAATATTGCATGGATTCCTCGACACAGATGCTCTTTAATTATCAGCTAACAGACGATGACCGTCTTGCGAGAAAATGTATGGACGATTTTGCCCACGCACAGCTTGCCGATGGACTTATGCCATCTAGAACACCATCTACCCCAGACCAGCATATTCCGTCCTTCCAGCTATACTTTATCTTTATGGTTTATTCCCACTATATTCGCTTTGGTGACAAGGCGCTTGTAAGAAAGCATCTTCGCGCAATTGACGGAGTTGTTGAGTGGTTTAGACAACATATAGGCGATGACGGACTGGTTGCCCAAAGCAAGTACTGGAACTTTATCGACTGGTCAAGGCCTTGGGTTTATGACCAAAAAAGAGGCTGTGAGGGTGGCGTTCCTCTCGGAGTTTACGAGGGCGTTATCGGAATTTATAACCCAATGCTCGCATACTTCCTAAAATGCGCTGCGAAGCTCAATGCTGTTTGTGGCAGACGCGATGTTGCAAGGGAATATGAGGCGCTTGCCAAGACCCTTATCGCAAACACAAACAAGTATTTTTGGGACAGCAAAAGAGGAATGTATGCTGACGATGTAAATCACATCTACTTCTCACAGCATATGCAGACCTGGTGTGTGCTCTCTGGCACTGCTACCCCTGCACGCGCAAAAAAGATAATGACAAATTCCTTGAATATTGAGGCAAAGAGCACCTTTGCATTTGCTTATTTCTACTTCCGTGCGCTTGAGGCTGCTGGAATGTACGATAAGACAAGGGAAATGATGGACTCCTACAGGGCGCTTTTGAAGCTCAACTGCACTACAATCCCTGAAACCCCAACCGAATCCCGTAGTGAGTGTCACGCGTGGGGTGCGCTTGCAATTTACGAGTTTAGCGCAACCGTTCTTGGCGTTCGCACCTATGATGTGGCAGAAAAATCAATCTCTATAAAGCCATATATTGAGGGCAGAGATAGCGCGCGTGGAACAGTATCAACAATCGCTGGCGATGTGTTCGTTTCATGGAAGAAGGAAGCCGACACCTTTACAATTCACATAAAATCAAACGACAATGTTCGCAAAATCGTTCATCTTCCAAACGATGAGCTTTACGAGGTAACCGATAACGAGGCTACCCTGTGTTGCGAATTATAACAAAAAAGAGGAAAAATATGAAAATAGCATTAATTGCACACGACAAGAAAAAGAATGATATGATAAGGCTCGCAATCGAGTATAAGGATATACTCGCCCAGCATGAGCTTTATGCGACAGGAACAACAGGAACGCTTGTAATGGGCGAAACTGGGCTTAGCGTACATAGAATGAAGAGTGGACCTCTCGGTGGCGACCAGCAAATCGGCTCTATGGTTGCCGAGGGCAAGCTAGACCTTATAATCTTCCTTCGTGACCCACTTACCTCTCAGCCACATGAGCCTGATGTGTCAGCGCTTCTAAGGCTTTGTGATGTACAGTCAATTCCACTTGCAACAAACGTGGCAAGCGCAAAAATCATTCTATCAACACTTAAATAACAAATTCACAAACAAAAAAGAGGCTTGAGTAGCCTCTTTTTTGCTTCCAGCTCTCCAAGCGCCAGCTGAACTCCTAAAGAAAAGCCAAGCCCAAAATACGCCTCATGATATGCACTAGATGCATCTAGCATATACTCCTCAAGCTCGTTCAAAAGCCTTCGCTTCCCCTCATCTAAGCCTGTCGAAAGCTCCTGTAATATCTGCTCTGCTTTTTCATAATAGCTCTCTCCTGTCTTGTCAACTCCAACCAATTCACAAGCGTCTGTTTCGCCAAAAAACAGTTTTTATAATTTTATTCATTTTATCCCTCCTTTTTAACATTATAACATGCGTTTAGATGTAAATAAATACATATTTTTGAATGTATGTTAAAATATTTTCAGGAAAATCAAATTATGGAGAGTTAATATGTATATTTATAAACGCTTAAGAGACTTAAGAGAGGACAACGACAAAAGTCAAAAGGAAATAGCCACGCTTTTAGGAACAACCCAACAGCAGTATTCTCTCTACGAAAATGGCGAGCGAGAGCTACCTATGCATCACTTTATAACACTTTCAAAATTTTATAAAACCTCGCTTGATTATTTAGCGGGAATCAGTGATAAGATTAAATAGAAATAAGAGCAAGATTAAAGGAAAGCCCTCTATTCTTGCTCTTTTTTATTTGATTATCCTATAAAATTCAAAAGCCACGGGAGAACAAAGTACATTATCGCACCGACGGCAAGAAATGTTAAAATTGCAACCACATATACCCAAATTTTTGTTTCCTTTGAGTATCTTATTTCAGCGATGCTAGCCTTATCCTCGTCGATATAAAAGCGTGCGAGGGAAAAGTCTGCCTCTGCCTCGCTATTTTGAGGAAGCACGCCACCCACCACGAAAACATATTTGCGAAGTGGACTTTTTTCTCTTAGAAAGAAGCGATACACAAAGTGATTCTTGCCTATCTCGTCAAGCGTTTTTGCATTTTCCTCGCCCCTTGCCTGCGAAAGAAGCGCACGCACCAGCGCACCTAGTATTCTCATTTGGAAAAAATACACCGTAAACGCCAAAATTGCACCGATGCAAACACCCCAAACAAGCATACCTGTGGTTATATTGTGACTGATTTCAGTTGTGAGAGCTATCATAGAACTCCCTCAATGATTTTCTTGCCACAAAGCTTTACCAAAAGCTCCTCAAGATCCTCGTTATCACTATATTCAACCTGAATAACCTTATTTTTGCCCTTAGCCTTTATTTTGATTTGTCTGCCAGAAAGGCTTCTTGCCCTGTCCTCAAGGTCCTTTACATAGTCAACCCTGTATTCCTCGTCAGCCTCAACCTCGTCAGCTGTATCAAATAGCTTATTAAGCTTCTTTACAAGCGCCTCTGTATCTCTAACATTGAGAGAGCGAATAAGTATCTTTTGAGCTGTATCTACAATTGCGTCCTTGTCCTTAAGTCCTAAAAGCGCCCTTGCGTGGCCTGCGCTTATATCACCGGTCTTTAGCATCTCAAGCACCTCGTCAGGAAGCTCCAAAAGACGAAGAGTGTTTGCAATCGCACTGCGCGACTTGCCTACTCTTTCACTAACCTGCTCCTGTGTGAGGTCAAAATCGTCCATAAGCGACGCATACGCCTGCGCCTCCTCGTATGGATTTAGGTCCTCTCTTTGAACATTTTCAATTATCGCAAGCTCCGCTGCCTTTAGCTCATCGGCCTCGATTATAACCACAGGTATCTCTGTAAGCCCTGCCATCTTTGAGGCCCTATAGCGTCTTTCTCCTGCAACAATCTGATAATAGCCACTTTCAACCCTGCGTACAAGGATTGGCTGTAAAAGCCCATGCTGTGCTATCGAATCTGCAAGATTTTCAAGCGCGTCAACATCAAAATATTTTCTTGGCTGGTCGCTCTTTGCCTCGATTTGTGAAAGCTTTAATGTTTTTGTGCTCTCGCCAGACACTGCCTTTTCGGTGTAGTTGTCGGCAAAAATCGACTCAAGTCCCTTTCCAAGTCCTGTTCTTTTCATATTAAAAATCCCCCTGTTCTAGATACAATTTCCTTAGCTAAATCCTGATATTCAAGGCTAGGTCTTGAATATCTTGCGTAATAATAAATCGGCTCACCATAGCTCGGACACTCACAAAGCTTCACCGTGCGTGAGATTTTGGTGTCAAATAGCTTGTCCGTGTAGTATTTTTCAAGCTCCGAAAGCACCTGTGTGCAAAGCTTTAGACGACTATTAAACATAGTTACAAGAATACCGAGAATATATAGGCGAGGATTGTATAGCTCCTTCACCTTTTTTATAGTAAGCATAAGCTGTGACATGCCCTCAAGCGCGTAATATTCGCACTGTAAGGGTATTATAATGCTACTGCTAGCACTCAGCGCGTTAATGGTTATAAGACCAATAGATGGTGGACAGTCGATAATTATGTAATCAAACT
>JAGALI010000138.1 GCA_017625275.1 Clostridia bacterium | reverse complement strand
GCTCCTGTTGGCACAGCAACACCTAGCTATCCAGGGCGCGACCTTTCTCTCGGAGCTGTAGGAAACGATGTGCAAGGAGTGCAAATAAGATTAAATAGAATATCAAAGAACTACCCTTCTATACCAAAGATTTCTCCTGTAGATGGTGTTTATGACGCATCCACAGAGGAGGCTGTAAGAGAGTTTCAGCGTGCCTTTAATCTTACTCCCGATGGAATAGTTGGAAAGGGCACCTGGTATAGAATAATCGCCATTTTCAATGCTGTAAAGCGCTTGAACGACCTAGCCTCCGAGGGAATTTCGCTTGCTGAGGTTACAGGGCTCTTTGACACAGAGCTAAGCATAGGCGATTCAGGCTCCGAGGTGTTTGAGCTTCAATATCTTTTATCGTTGATAGGGGCTTACGAGGAGGAAATCCCCATAATCGATATTGACGGAAGCTTTGGAGAGGCCACCGAAAACGCTGTACGCGCATTTCAGCGAAATTATGGAATTAATGAGACTGGAATTGTGACATACCCCACATGGGATCAGCTTTATCGCGCTTATATTGGAATTTTGGAGTCCTTGCCTGCTGGATATTTTGGTGGTGAAACGCTTCCCTACCCTGGAGTAGTTTTAAGAAACGGCTCAAGTGGTGAATATGTCCGTGCGCTCCAGGAATATTTAAATTTTATATCAAATTCGTACACTGGCATCCCCAAGGTCACAGTAGATGGAGTCTTTGGTGATGCGACTGAAAACGCCGTGCGCGCCTTTCAACGCACCTTTGGACTTACTGAGTCCGGAATCGTAAGCGCACAGCTTTGGGATACAATAACAACAACCTACAGGGATTTGTATCTTGGTGGTCTTTCCTCTGCCGGTCAATACCCTGGTTACGATATTAGCTGAGGTGAATATGGCTTATATAGATTCAACTAACGAGGCGATTGCTATTTTACAAATTCAACGCATTTTAAGGGCACTGGAGCTTTTAGATAGTGATTTTTCTTCCGTGCCACTAAGTGGCGTTTATGAAAACGAAACAAGGGGGGCTGTGGCTGAATTTCAAGCAAAATATGGACTAGAGTCTACTGGCGTGGTTGACTATGAAACTTGGGTTCTTTTGCACAAAATATATGATGATACAAGCCACGAAAGAAATGGTATAAGGCGCGTACAGCTAGTGCCAAATGATGGAGTGTTTTCTATCATCCCAGGGCAAAAGGACGACATTATTTATGTAATTCAATATATGTTATCCACAATTTCGACTCACTATGATGACTTTGGTAGTCTTGAATACACAGGCATTTACGATGAGCCCACACAAAATGCCATAAAGGTATTTCAACGAAAAAATCTTATTGATGCCACAGGAATTATCGACGCATCAACGCTTGAAGCATTATTTGAGGAATATGAGGGCGTAATTTTAGAAAGAGGCTGAAAATCCCATTCTTTTCTTGTCAATAATGATTTAAAAGGAAGGGCTTTAAAATGACAAATCGTTTCACTCCAAGGGCGCAAGAGGCGCTTGAGCGCGCAAAG
>JAGALI010000137.1 GCA_017625275.1 Clostridia bacterium | reverse complement strand
AATCAACGGAGAATAGTGAGAAAGCAAAGGCGCAAGGTGAGGTTGTCGTTTTGGAAGAGGACAACTACCTAAGAGAAGAAAATATAAAGCATTTTAAGCTGTCAGACGGAACGACCAAGGCAGTTGTTTATCCGCAGGCAGTACACTATAAGGACGCAGACGGAAAGTGGATAGATATTGACAATGCCTTGACCCTTAACGGAAGCGATTATTTGTCCAGTAATAAATCAGAAATTAAATTTGCAAATAAATCTGGCTCTAATGGTCTTGTGAGCATTAAGGACGGAGATTACAAGATAGATTTCACCCCAATTAATGCAAATAAGGTGGGCGTGTCAATTCAAAACCCTCAAAGAAAGAATAGCCGTAAATTTGAGGACGTATCAAGGCTAAATAACCTCGTGTCAAAGGCTATTTATGCTGATATTTACGACGCAGTGGATATCGAATATATACTAGTCGGAAATAATATCAAGGAAAATATCATAGTAAATCAAATCCGTGATAATTACAGCTTCAGCTTTGAGCTTAAATTAAATAATCTAAGTGCAGAGCTTGTAAACGGTGCAATAATTCTATCCGATTATGACAGTGGCGAGCAAGTATATAAGATACCAGTACCATATATGCTTGATGCAAATAACGCATATAGCCAAGATGTTGAGTATAGCCTCACCCAATTAAACAAGTGGAAATATACTCTCACAGTAACAGCAGACTCGGAGTGGATAAACTCCGAGGAAAGAGCATTCCCTGTTACAATAGACCCAACACTTCGTGCTCCTCTAGATGGAATAACCGACACTCACACAACAAGCACTAGTGGCTCTACTGATAATTCTTCCCTGGATTCAATGTATGTAGGAAATCATTCGTGGGAAGGCAATTCTAGAGCATACATAAAGCTTAATAGCTTGCCAGCACTTCCAAGTGGTGCTATTTTAACCAATGCAAAACTTTGTGCATATAATAGATTTGCAATTTCGGCAAGCAATTTTAGAATAGGTGTATTTAAAATAACGAGCGATTGGTCACCTACGACCATTTCGTATAATTATAACTATAACTATTTAACCGAAGAATATCCTGTTGATTATATTAGAATAAGTAGTGTAGGAAATTACGAATGGGACATAACTAAAATAGCAAAGGGCTGGTACTATAGTCAGCCAAATTATGGTGTCTGCCTAAAATCAGTTGACCAATCTGTAAATGCAGTAGCTATACTTGCTTCAAGCGAGGCAGAGGGCTATGTTTCTCCAAACTTTGAGCTTTCATATATATCCGTAACAGGAATAGAGGATTATTATCAATATTTTACAAGCTCTGCAGGAATGGCTGGAACAGGATATGTAAATAGCTTTACAGGTAATTTGTCGTTTGTACACAATCTATTTACAACTGCAGATGAGATAATGCCATATAATTTGTTTTTCACTATTAACTCTAATAATGGCTGGATTTTGAGCATAGATGAGTCGGTTGTGGCAACAAGTCAAGAGTATGTATACAAATGGATAGATGCAGATGGTACAATTCATTATTTTTCTCCAGAAATAGATAAAAATTTATATGGAGATTATGTATATTATGAATATTTAGAAAACGGAACAAAGCAGATAGCAGTTCCACCAACAACATTTTATGACGAGGATGGACTAGGGCTTAAATTAACAACAAATGAAAGCGGAAACTATGTCATAAGTGATGATAAGGGAAATAAAAAGACCTTTGATTCAAATGGATTACTTTACAGTATCACTGATACATATGGAAATGTAAGGACATTTGCACGTAATCTCGAAAGTGGTCTTGTAACTATTTCCCTAACTCCTAAAAATCTTTCCACAATTGAGCAATTAACAATCGAATATGGTATGACAACAATTACTGTAACAAACAAGCAAACAGGCGTAAAAGCGATAATTACGCGTGGAAATGCAATTGAATCAGTAGAATACCAATTTACAGCAACCTCAAAATATAATGTAAGCTTTGAATACAACTCAGATTACAGATTGATTTTGGCAAAGGATAACGAAACGCAAAGGGGCGTTAGATATACATATACAAATGGTGGAGTTACAGGTGTTGAAGAGCTTTCATATGCAGAAAACACACTTGGAGACGTAGGACAAAAGGCAAAAATAATATATGTTGATGGCGAAACGCAATATTCCTTGCCAGGACCTGACAATGTTTTGAGCACAATTGACGATATAACAACAGGATATGGCTATGATTATAGAGGCAGAGTAACAAGCGTATATACAGGCAATTCAACAACAGGCATGGTTTATGGAACATCTAACTACGCGTATAATGACAAGTATATAGATGAAGACATAGGCATAAAGACGAATAATAGTCTAAAGTCCGTTCTTACCTCTGGTAGAAACTCTGTAAATCTAATCAAAAATCCAAGCTTTGAGATAGATGTTGAAAATTGGGTAGGCGTTAACGGAAGCATAAGTGCAAGAACTCCACAGATTAGCCTGAATTTGGGCTTAAATTACGGAAATGCCCTTCGAATTTCAAGAAGAGTAGCAGGCACAACAGCAGCACGACAAACAGTATATCTGCCAGCAGGTGATTATAATCTTTCGGCATCGTTTACAAAGGCTTCAATGATTGAGGGCTCTAAAATGCGTCTAAGAGTATATAATTCGTCAGGTGGATTGGTTGCAACAACGCAGGATAATCTCGCGTATACTGTGGAAAGCACAGTGTTAAAGCAATCTTGGGAAAAGGGCGCGCTAGGCTTTAGTGCTGTAACAGCTGGCAATTATACCATTTCTATAGAATTTGTAACATCGTCAAATGAGCAAAGCATAATTTATGTAGATGATGTAATGCTTGAAAGAGGCAAGGGCTTAAGCACCTATAGCGCATATGAAAATGGCGATTTTGAACAAAGCACAGAATCATTAACCTTCTATAACGCAAGCGTTGTGGCTCAGGGCGGAATTTATCTTTCAAAGGGAGTAAAGATTGATTCCAACATAAATGACATTGGATATGTAAAATATAGATATTATACCTCATCAGGCTTCGATATTGAAAACTGGGTGATTTCAGCCTGGGGGCAAGCACCAGATTGCGTAGCAAGCACAAATAAGGAAGGTAGCAATGCACAATTTGGAATAATGTTGGTTGCAAATTATTTGGGAACAACCGAGACACAGTCCTTCCTAATTCCATTCAACCCACAATTAAAGAATTGGCAATATGTCTGTCAGCGCTTGGCAGTATCTCCTGATTACGAGACAATATTCAACTCAGCTGACGGTGGTCAACTTGAATCAATAGACATATACCTTTGCTATAATAACAATGTAGGAAGCGCATATTTTGATTCAGTAAGCATAACTCGCTCAGGAAACTATACAGGCTACACCTATAATGAGCTTGGAAACATTTCCAAGGTAACCACCTCAAACGGAGATGAAACTGAATATAACTACTATGGTAACGCCATAGATGCAAATGGAATTGTGGACTCGACAGGCAATAGATATGAGCTTGAATATGATGAAAATCATAATCTTACGGAATTAAGATTCAATAACAAAATAGATGTTGATTATGAATATAATACTCAAGGACAAGCTATAAAAGCCACAAGTCAAGCTAATAATAAGAGCATAATAACAAGCACAAGCTATGTAGCCGATATAGCACAGGCATATTATAGTAAAACACATACAGTAACAGACGAGCTAGGAAATACTACAAAATATTTTTACTATAATAATGGACTTTTAAAGGGCGTATGCGATTCAAGCAACAATGGAATCATATATGAATATAATAGCTATGGTGAATTAATTTGTGCAAAGCTAGCTGTCTGGAGCGAGAATGATGGACTGACAGAGGTAACCTCATCATCAAGCACAAATGTAGACTATTCATATAACTCCGAGCATGAGCTACAGACAATAACCTCAGAGTCAACAAAGTATAGCTTCAAGTATGATAAATGGGGCAATACAATAGGCATCTATATAGATAATCCAGATACCGCAGAAACAATCTATGATAGCCCACTTGCTGTATATGATTATGAGGCAGGAAATGGTAACCTTAACAAGCTCACATATGGCAACGGAGTGTATGTAGAGTACACCTATGATGAGATTGACAGGATGATAGGCACATGCTATAATGGAATTACAAAAACAGAGTATGTTTACTCCTCAAATGGACAGCTTTCCAGCATTGTAGATGTTGACAATAATACACAATATCAATATTATTATGATGGTGATGGAAGGCTAATAAATGAGCGAGAGGTAAGTGGTAATACAACAACGCAAAGCATTATTTATAAATATGATGAGAACGAGAGATTGTATCAAAAGTGGACATATTTCCCAGACTCATCAAATTCCTCTGCGAATTTAACCACCTATACATACAACGATGATGGCACGCTACGTTCAGTTGACCATACGATTAATAAGATAAGCTATACCTATGACAATTTTGGAAGAGTAACACAAAAGGAATTGAAGGTAGGTACAGACTCTGTTTTGAGAAATGAATATTCCTATTTCTTTGGTGCCGATTGGAATGCTGGCACAACAAATTTGATAAATAGTATTACAACCACCCTGCCAAATGGTAGTCAAAAAACTACACTTATCAATTATGATGAATTAGGAAACATTATACAAATCTTTGATGGTCAATATTATACCTATTATCATTATGATGAAAAGAATCAGCTTGTAGCTT
>JAGALI010000136.1 GCA_017625275.1 Clostridia bacterium | reverse complement strand
AGGAAAGCAGAAGTTAGTTGATGCTGGTGGACGTGTTGATAAGTTTAAGAGACGCCTTAACAGCGCGAAATAAGTGATTAAAAAAGGTAAGCGCACGCGCTTACCTTTTTAATTTTTAAAGGAGGATATTATGGAAAAAATCGATAATAGAGTAATAACAGTTTCTGTTTATCCTCAAGGAGGAGCAGACGAGGCAGAGCGCTCACTTTTAGAGCTTGAAAGGCTAGTCGATACGGCCGGTGGAGAGGTTTTTGCTACAGTAACACAGCTAAAAAATACTCCTGATGTCGCAACCTGCATCGGCGAAGGGAAGCTTAACGAGCTTGCTGATATTTGTAAAAACAATTCAATTAAAAAAATAGTTTTTGACTGCGAGTTAACTCCGGCACAAATTAAAAACATAGAAAATGTTACTGAGGCTGATGTTATAGATAGAAGCATGCTTATTCTAGATATTTTTGCTTTGCATGCGACTACTGCTGAGGGAAAAATACAAGTTGAGCTAGCACAGCTTAAATATACTGCACCAAGGCTTATGGGCAAGGGTAAGGATATGTCTAGACTTGGTGGTGGAATAGGAACGCGTGGACCTGGAGAAAGTAAGCTTGAAATAGATAGGAGAAGGCTTGCTTCTAGAATGGCTTTTCTACAGGGGGAGCTTAGGGAGCTAGAAAAAAATAGGCTAACAATGCGCGCTCAAAGGGATAGAAGTGGGCTTCCTAAGGCATGTATAGCAGGTTATACAAACGCTGGAAAATCAACGCTTCTAAATCTTTTAACTGGTGCAGGAATTTTAGCTGAGGACAAGTTATTTGCTACTCTTGATCCGACAACAAGAAAATACCAGCTTCCAAGTGGAATAGAGATGCTTATAACTGATACTGTTGGATTTATAAGGAAGCTACCTCATCACTTAATTCATGCATTCAAATCGACTCTAGATGAAACGGTTTATTCAGACTTCATTATTGTTGTCGTCGATGCATCAGATGATGAATGCTTACAACAAATGTCTGTAACCGAGGGGATTCTTGAAAGCCTAGAGGTTGGTGATAAGCCAAGGCTTTATGTTTTCAACAAAGCAGATAAGTGCACCCCTGAAAGACTATATGATTTAAGATTGTTTAGAGGTGGAAGCGCAAGAGTAGTAACTCTTTGTGCAAAAACTGGAGAAGGTCTTGAGGAGCTTACTAGTCAGCTTGAGCATATGTGTCGCGCAGGAAAAACTACCGAGGTGTTTTTGTTTCCATATACGGAGCAAGGTGCTTTAAATTCACTTTATAATTATGCTGAAATCAAGGAAACAAAATATATTGATGAAGGGGTCTTGGTTGAAGCAGTTGTTGATTCCAAGACAAAGGGAATGTTTAAAAAATTCTTAAAGGAGTAGCTTTCGTATGTCAACTGAAAAAATAAAAAGACTTAGAAGCTCTGCTGAAATTGAATTTGTAGAGAAAAAATCTGTATTTATTGGGTTTTGTGCAAGCATAGAAAACGAGGAACAGGCGTTAGAGATTATAAAGCAGAGAAAGAAAAAATTTGCCGATGCAAGACATAATGTATATGCATATATTTTGGGCGATGGTACTATTTCTCGATATTCTGATGACTCTGAGCCACAGGGAACTGCTGGAATGCCTGTTTTAAACGCTATTAGAATGTCTGGAATAACAGATGTTTGCGTTGTTGTAACTCGCTATTTTGGTGGAATTTTACTTGGTGCAGGTGGTCTTGTGAGAGCATATTCTACAAGTGCTTCTATGGCGCTAGAGGCTGGTGGAATTGCTATATATGAGGACTTTTTCGAGATAAAATGCTCGTGCTCTTATTCTGATTATCAAAGGTTGCTTCCTACTTTAACGGGTTTTTCTATTATTATTGATGATACGAGCTTTGAAACTGATATAGTAGTTAACTTTGCAGTTCCAGAGGACGCCTTTACCGAATTGAAAGAAAAAATCAATGAGGCGTTTGCTGGTAGAATATTATTGGAAATTGTAGGAAAAAGACAAGATTGTAAATAATTTGAATTAAATTGGTGCAAAAAAAGTATTTGCACCAATTTTTGCGTATTTTATATAATGTAATGATTATGAAAAGGGGGAGAATTATGACAGCAAACCAATTGTTTCTTGAAAGAGAAAAAAGCTTTTTGTCGGAATATGCATTTCTAACCTCTAATACGAAAGGAAGAGAAAAGCCATGTCCACAATGTCCTAATCGTACTGAATTTCAACGCGATAGAGACAGAATAATTCATTCGAAGGCTTTTCGTAGATTGATGCATAAGACCCAAGTCTTTTTATCTCCTGAGGACGAGCATTTTAGAACAAGGATGACACACACCCTTGAGGTTACTCAGATTGCACGAATAATTTCTCGCGCTCTCAGACTTAATGAGGATTTGTGTGAGGCTGCAGCGCTTGGTCACGACCTTGGACACACACCGTTTGGACATTCTGGTGAATTCGCTATGCAAAAGTTTTATTCTCCGGATTTTGCTCATTATAAGCAAAGCATAAGAGTTGTTGAAAAGCTTGAAAACGATGGAGAAGGTCTTAACCTCACGTGGGAGGTTAAGGATGCTATACTTAACCATACTGGCTCCTCTGAGGCATCTACTCTTGAGGGAAAGATAATTAAGCTAGCCGATAGAATTGCTTACATAAATCACGATATAGATGATGCTTGTCGTGCTCAGGTTATGTGTATTGAGGATATCCCAAAGGAAATAAGAAATGTTTTGGGAGATGGACATAGTCAGCGTATAAATACTTTAGTTTCATCTGTAATAGCAGAGAGTATGGATAAGCCTTATGTAAAGATGTCAACAGAGGTTGGAGAAGCTATGATGGAGCTTCGTTCATTTTTGTTTAAAAAGGTTTATACCAACAAGAAAGCAAAGGCAGAAGAGGATAAGGCAATTGAAATGCTAGGAACATTATTTGCATACTTTGTTAAAAATCCGAATGAATTGCCAGAAATATATAAAAATAATCTTAAAAATGATCCAGTTGAGAGATGTGTATGTGACTACATCTCTAGCATGACGGACAGATATGCCGTGGATTTGTTTAGAGAGCTTTTTGTACCTAATTCGTGGAGAAGAACTAAATGATTGATCCACAAATTATTGAAGAGATTAAATTTAGAAATGATATAGAAAGTGTAGTTTCCTCGTATGTCACATTGAAAAGGGCAGGCTCTAATTTTAGTGGATCATGTCCATTTCATAGCGAGAAAACGCCTTCGTTTGTAGTTTTTCCATCTACTCAATCGTTTTATTGCTTTGGTTGTGGAGCAGGTGGAGACGCTATTTCATTTGTAATGAGAGCTGAAAATATTGATTATATTTCAGCTATTAAAACCCTTGCTCAAAGGGGAGGAATTACATTACCTGATACCATTGATGGTGCTACTGGCGAAAAGGGAGTAGGACGCCAACGCATCCTTGATATGAACAAGGAGGCCGCAAAGTTTTTCAATAAGTGCTTAATGGATGAAAAGCTAGGAGCAAAGGCTCGAGAGTATTTGATTACGAAAAGAGGTCTTTCTCCATCTATTCTAAAGCGCTTTGGACTTGGCTTTGCCCCAGATAGCTTTGGTATGCTTCATGATTATTTAAAAGGTCTTGGGTATACTGATGAGGAGATGTATGTTGGCTTTCTTTGTGGGAAAGGCAAAACAGGAAAAGCGTACGATTATTTTCGCAACAGAGTAATGTTTCCTATTATTGATACGGCTGGAAATATAGTTGCCTTTGGTGGCCGTATTATGGATAATACCGAGCCAAAGTATCTTAACACATCTGATACACCAGCATTTAAAAAAAGCAGAAACCTATTTGCGCTTAATTTTGCAAAATCAAAGTGCGAGGATATGCTTATTTTGTGTGAAGGATATATGGACGTTATTTCGCTTCATGCAGCGGGCTTTGAAAATGCTGTTGCAACTCTCGGAACAGCAATAACCTCGGAGCAAGCAAGGATTTTCTCAAAATATACAAAAAAGGTTATCATTTCATATGATAGTGATGCGGCAGGCCAACGCGCTGCTGACAAGGCCTTCATTCTGCTTCAAGAAGTAGGAATT
>JAGALI010000020.1 GCA_017625275.1 Clostridia bacterium | reverse complement strand
GTTTCCATGGAGCGAATTCCACCACCGATTTCAACAAAGAGGCTCGTTTCTCTTGCCACCTGTGCAACAATTTCAAGATTAGGCGTTGTGCCATCCTTTGCGCCCTCTAGGTCTACCATGTGTATGAATTTAGCGCCTTTTTTTTCAAAATCGCGTGCAATTTCAATTGGGTTTTCACTATATACAGTCATTTGATTGTAATCGCCCTTTAAAAGGCGAACAGCCTTTTTATCATAAAGGTCTATTGCTGGAAGAATATTCATTTTTCATCCTCCCATTCACAAAATGCCTTAAGTATGCTAAGACCGATATCGCCACTCTTTTCTGGGTGGAATTGTGTTCCTGACACATTGTTAAGTGCTACGGCTGCTGTAAGCTCACTTCCATACTCTGTTGTAGCGAGAAGGCTTTCCTCGCAATCTCTTGCATAATATGAGTGAACAAAGTATACAAAGTCGCCCTCCTTTATGTATTTAAAGATAGGGTGCCTTTTTGTTATGTGAAGGGCGTTCCAGCCGATGTGTGGAATTTTAAGCGCGCTTGGAATCACTCCCTGCATTGGAACAACGCTTCCCTTTAGAAGCCCTAGTCCCTCATGCTCTCCATACTCGTAGCTTTTTTCAAAAAGAAGCTGCATTCCAAGGCATATGCCAAGGATTTTTTTACCATTCTTAACCTCGTCTATAATTACTCTATCTAGACCAGTATCTCTTAGCTTCTTTATAGCGTCAGCAAATGCGCCAACACCTGGCAAAAGTATTTTATCTGCCCTTTTAATTATTTCCTTATCTGATGTTACAACGCTATTTGCGCCTATCGACTCAAGTGATGAGGAAAGGGAAAAAAGGTTGCCTACACCGTAATCTATTACGGCTATCATTTTATTAGATTACTCCTTTTGTTGAGGGAATTTCGTCTGAAAATTTTTCGTCTATTGCGCTCGCCTTAGAAAGTGCCCTTGCACATGCCTTGAAAGCACCCTCAATAATGTGGTGAGAGTTAACGCCTGCTAGCTGTCTTATGTGCAAAGTAATTTTTGCCTCTCTTGCAAATGCCATAAAGAACTCCTGACAAAGCTCCGTATCGAAATCGCCTACCTTGTATGCAGGAATTTCAAGTGCATAGCCAAGATATGCTCTACCAGAAATATCAACAGCGCTCAAGATAAGAGCCTCATCCATTGGAAGGGTAATATCTCCGTAACGGCAAATTCCCTTTTTGTCTCCTATTGCCTCGCAAAATGCCTTACCAAGGCAAATTGCAACATCCTCTACTGTGTGGTGGTAATCAACATTAATATCACCCACGCACTTAACCTCAAGGTTATAGCGAGAATGCTTTGCAAAAAGAGTTAGCATGTGGTCAAGAAAGCCACAGCCTGTATCTATTATTGATTTGCCTGTGCCATCAAGGCAAAGGGTCAAGGAAATATCTGTTTCCCCTGTTTTACGATTTATTATAGAGCTTCTCATTTTAAAATCTCCTTTATAGCGCAAACAAGCGCCTCCATCTGTTCCTTTGTGCCTATTGTTATACGATTGAAATCCTTGATTTTTTCCTTACTGAAGTGACGAACTAATATTCCCTTTTCCTTTAGCTTAAGGTATAGCTCCTCGCCACGGATTTTTGAGCTTTTGGCAAACACGAAGTTTGCCTTTGAGTCAAGCACCAAAAAGCCAAGTGCCTCAAGCTCTCGCTTAGTATAGGCACGATTTTCCTCAATCACCTTACAATTGGACATATAGTAATCATTATCCAAAAGCGCACCATAGCCTGCCATCATTGTCATTCTATTGACATTGTAGGGGTTGGTAGAATACTTGATTGTATTCATATCTGCAATAAGCGCCTCGCTTGCAATTCCAAATCCAAGACGAGCGCCAGCAAGCGAGCGTGACTTTGAAAAGGTTTGAGTTACTATAAGATTGTCATATTTATCGACAAGTGAAACGGCGCTTTGTGCACCAAAATCCACATATGCCTCATCAATTATAACTATATTGTTAGGATTTGATTTTACTATCTCCTCAATTTGCCAAAGCTCAAGCGAGATGCCTGTTGGGGCGTTTGGATTTGCTATAACTATGTTTTTATTAATGGAAACATAGTCACGATAATCTACCGAGAAATCGTCCTTTAAGGGTATTTGCTCGTATGGAATACCATTTAGCTCAGCAAATACAGGATAAAATCCGTATGTAATTTCTGGGAATACTATCGGATGCTCACTATCACAGAATGCCATAAATGCGAAATTCAAAATTTCATCAGAGCCATTTGTGAAAAGAATTTGCGTTTTCTTCACGCCATAAAGCTCCGCTCCCTTTGCAACGAGGGGTGTGCATTCTGGGTCTGAATAAAGCTGAAGTTTGCCTGCCTCCTCACACGCCATAGCAATGGTTTTTTGCGATGGTGGGAATGGGGATTCATTTGTGTTCAGCGTTATATATTTCATATCCTTTGGCTGTTCACCTGGGGTGTAAGCCTCAAGAGACGAATATTTATTACTGAAAAATTTACTCATTTTTAGTCCTCAAAGCGAACCTCTGCACTTCTTGCGTGTGCATCAAGTCCTTCCTTTTTAGCAAAGTATGCTACCTTATCTGCCACCTTGGAAAGTGCGTCCTTGGTGTAGTAGGTGAATTGTGATTTCTTTACAAAATCATCAACGCTAAGGGGTGATGAAAATCTTGCTGTACCACTTGTTGGAAGCGTGTGATTTGGACCTGCAAAATAGTCTCCAAGCGCCTCTGGACAATTCTTGCCCATAAAGATGGAGCCTGCGTGCTTTATTTTATCAAGATAATCGAATGGATTATCAACACAAATTTCAAGGTGCTCTGGCGCGATTTCATTAGCAATATCAATTGCGAGCATCAAATTATTCTCTGCAACTATAATTTTGCCGTTATTGTCAATTGAGCATCTTGCAATCTCAGCTCTTGGAAGGGCTGGAATTTGTCTTTCAAGCTCATCACTTACCCTTTGTGCTAGCTCATAGCTATCTGTAACCAAAACAGCGCTTGCCATTTTATCATGCTCTGCCTGTGAAAGAAGGTCGGCTGCTACGAATTTAGGGTTACAGGTGCTATCTGCCACTACAAGAATTTCAGACGGGCCTGCTATCATATCTATAGAAACCTTGCCAAAAACCTGTTTCTTCGCCTCTGCTACAAATGCATTTCCTGGGCCTACTATTTTATCAACCTTAGGAATGCTTTCTGTACCATATGCCAAGGCAGCGACAGCCTGTGCGCCACCAACCTTAAAAATTCTATCCACGCCTGCAATTCTTGCTGCTGCTAAAATAACAGGATTAACCTTACCATTCTTTGATGGTGGGGTTACCATTACTATTTCACTACATCCTGCAATTTTTGCAGGGATTGAGTCCATAAGCACTGTTGATGGGTATGCTGCTGTGCCACCAGGAACATAAAGACCAACCCTTTCAATAGGGGTTACCTTTTGTCCTGTTACAACACCGTCCTTTTCACTTATAACAAAGCTATTTCTAACCTGCCTTTTATGGAAATCACGAATGTTTTCAGCAGCCTCCTTAATTATTTCTATAAACTCGTTATCTACAGAAGCAAATGCCTCGTCGATTTCTTCCTTTGACACCTCTAAGCTTGTAAGGGAAACCTTGTCAAATTTTTCGCAGTACTCAAAAAGTGCCTTGTCCTTGCTTTTGATTACATTTGCGATAATATCTGCAACTATTCCCTCAACTCCAGAGGCTATATTATCTCTTGCAAAGATTTCACTATTTGAAACCTCGCCATACTTATAAATTTTAATCATCGAATTTCACCTGTGCTTTCATTCCCTCGACAATTTTTTCAATTTCCTCAGTCTTGAATTTAAAGCTTGCTTTATTTGAAATCAAGCGAGCGCTGATTGGAACTATTGTTTCAACAATATCAAGGTCGTTTTCTTTTAGGGTTGTTCCTGTTTCAACTATATCAACAATAACATCGGAAAGTCCTAAAATAGGCGCAATTTCAATAGAACCATTTAGCTTAATTATGTCAATATCACGACATTTTGAGGCGTAATAGCTCTTTGCTATGTTGACAAATTTAGTTGCAACCCTTAAGGTCCTTTGGTTGTCATCATAAAAATCCTTTTTTCCAGCTACTGCCATACGGCATTTACCGATATTAAGGTCAAGAAGCTCATAAACCTCTGGGCTATATTCAAGAAGAATATCCTTGCCTGCTACACCAATATCGGCAGCGCCTCTTTCAACATAAATTGATACATCAGAGGGCTTAACCCAGAAATATCTAATTCCCTTTTCGGCATTTTCAAATATCAGCTTTCTGTTATTTTCCTTTATTGAGGGACACTCATAGCCTGCGCGCTCAAACATTTGGTAAACCTTTTCGCCGAGGCGTCCCTTTGGAAGGGCTACATTTATCATATTATTTTCCCTCCCCTGTAATATCAACGAGCTCTCTATAGCGAAGCTTCGATGGGATTGCCCTTTGTGCAACCACGCTGTTACCATTCCTTGATAGCTCGTCTCTTTTTACAATTATTTGCTCTATGGTGTTATTATCATTATAAAGAAGCAAATAGTCAACATCATATTCGGTTTTTGAAGCATCAAGCGCCTCAAGAAGATCAAGGTAAAGTGCGAAGCCAATAGCATCGCTTTTTCTACCCATTCTGCTCATAAGAGTTCCGTACTCTCCACCAGACAAAATATCCTCTGGAATACCATTTAAAAAGCCCTTGAAAACTATTCCGTTATAATAATTCATATCATTAACTACAGAAAAATCAAGTCTTATTTTATCTCCAAGCTCTGTTTTCGAAAGAAGCTCACAAAGCGTGCTTAGCTGATTATAGGCATCCTTAGCTCCCTTGCCCTCGCAGAGTGGCAAAAGCTTCTCAAGCACAGTGCCCATATCGCCATACATTGAAATAAGGCTTAGAAGTGCGTTTTCTGCATTATCACTAATGCCATATTTTTTGCAAAGCGCGCGTGCCTCGTGGCTGTTTTTCTCTGCAATCAGCTTGATTATTTCCTTTTTAAATATTTCATTATCTGATGCCTCATCAAGAATTGATGAAATAATACCCATATGTGAAATATCAAGTGCAAAATCATCGCTTACCTCTGCAAGGCTTTTTGCAGCGAGATACAAAACCTCAAATCTATCGTAAATATCAATATCTCCTATACACTCAAGGCCTGTTTGCATTATTTCCTTGAATTGATGTGTAGAGCCAGATACACGATATACATTTTCATTATAGAAAACCTTTTGCTTGCAGCCCATCTCCTCTACTGTGTTTTTGATGATAGAAAGAGTTACGTCAGGCTTGAGCGCAAGAAAGCGACCATCTGTGTCGTTAAAGGCAATTACTCTATCGCTTACAAGAAAGTCCTTGTTTTGCACATAGAGGTCATACTCCTCAAACTTGCTCATTTTAAATGACAAATAGCCATATTGCTTATAGAGGGCACGAAGAGCAAATATTGCCTTCTCCTCATTTTTCAAAATATTATTTATCACGATTATTTTCCCTTCTTTTCAAGTCGCGAAAGCGCAAGCTCATATCCACCGTCGCCATATTCAAGGCACTTACTTACACGGCTAATTGTCGCTGTGCTCATGCCTGTTTCACGGCTTATAACAGCATAGTTTTCGCCATTCTTTAGCATTTTTGCCGCCTTTAATCTTTGTGCTATATCAAGAATTTCTCTTATTGTGCATACATCCTCAAAAAAGCTATAGCACTCCTCTACGCTTTCGAGAGAAAGTATTGCCTCAAATAGGGTGTCTACCTCTTTTGTATGTAATTTCTTCATCCTGCTCCTCGCTTTATCACTTTATCACTTTAGTTGGCTAAATTATACTACTATAATCAGCACTTGTCAAGGGGTTTTTGAAAATATTTTCTATTATTATATATTAAGGACATTTATTTCGAATTTTCGTCCTTGTTTAATTGACTGATTCCGTCGTTTTCCTCGGAAGATTTTTTCTTTTTTATCATTCGAAAAGCTAAATAAACCAAAATTGCAATAGCTACTATTACGCCAATTCCTATCAGCGCCATAACCTCAAAATCCATATCGTCTATGCTCTTTCCAAAAAGCATAAGCACACCCGCTCCTATTGCGATACAAATTACGCCAAATACTACTTCTAAAA
This sequence comes from Clostridia bacterium, assembly GCA_017625275.1. GTDB lineage: Bacteria > Bacillota > Clostridia > Oscillospirales > CAG-272 > RGIG2000. Next base: position 7,868 of record JAGALI010000020.1, on the reverse strand, counting down.
TGGCGTCTAAAAGGTTTTCCTTTAGTCTTTTTTTAGTTTCCTTTTTCATTTTTCCTATTCCTAAAAACGGGCAAAATCCACTTTTGCAAGTGGATTTTCGCTTTTATTATACCTCAGCTATAACCTCTACCTCTACCAAAGCTCCCTTTGGAAGATCCTTTACAGCCACGCATGAGCGTGCTGGCTTAGAGGTGAAGTATTTGCCATAAATCTCGTTAAACGCGCCAAAATCTGCAATTTCGGCAAGGAAGCAGGTTGTCTTTATAGCCTTATCGTATGATGAGCCAGCAGCCTCCAAAACAGCGCCAAGATTTTTCATAACCTGCTCTGTCTGTCCTACTATATCCTTTGCCTCAACATTGCCTGTCTCTGGATTGATTGCAATTTGTCCAGAGGTATATACAATTCCTGCGTGCACTACTGCCTGTGAGTATGGTCCTATTGCAGATGGTGCCTTATTTGTTGAAATCTTAGTTGCCATATCTATTTCCTTTCTTAGCAGAGCTTAAAGCCAAATTCAGTAAGCGCTCTTTCTATTTCTTGAATGTGCTCAAAATTTCTTGTTTCAAGAACTATTCTTAGGTAACAGCCGTTGACATTAGAGCCCTCATTTGCTCTTTCATGGTGAACAGAAATTACATTTCCACCAAGATCAGCAATAATTCTTGATACATTCTTAAGCTGACCTGGCTTGTCCACAAGCTCTATCATAAGCTGACAGGTTCTACCAGACATCAAAAGTCCACGCTTAATTACTCTCGAAAGGATTGTTACATCTATATTACCACCAGAAAGCAAGCAAACAGTCTTTTTGCCCTTTAGGTCTAGCTTGCCAAACATTGCTGCAGCTACTGCTACTGCACCTGCACCCTCTGTAACTAGCTTTTGCTGTTCCATAAGTGCAAGAATTGCAGCTGAAATTTCATCGTCACTTACCGTTACGATTTCATCAACATATTTCGAGCAAAGCTCGTATGTAAGTGAGCCTGGCTTTTTAACTGCGATACCATCGGCGATTGTTGAAACGCTTGCAAGCTCCTCAATTTGCTTATCCTTTATAGAATTGAGCATTGATGGTGCGCCTGTCGCCTGAACGCCATAAACCTTAACCTTTGGATTAAGGGTTTTTATTGTGTAGGCAACGCCTGAAATAAGTCCACCTCCACCGATTGGAACTATGATTGCATCAAGGTCAGGAAGCTGTTCAATCACCTCAAGAGCGATTGTTCCCTGTCCTGCAATTACATCCTCATCATCAAATGGGTGAATAAAGGTATAGCCACACTCGTCACGAAGTGATAGTGCCTTTTGATATGCATCATCATAAACACCCTCTACAAGGCATACCTCAGCGCCATAGCTCTTTGTTGCCTCAATCTTTGAGATTGGTGCTCCATCAGGCAAGCAAATAACTGCCTTAATTCCATTCTTTTGAGCCGAAAGCGCAACACCCTGTGCATGATTTCCAGCTGAGCATGCAATAACTCCTCTTGCCTTTTCCTCTGCACTTAGGCGTGACATTTTATAATATGAGCCTCTTACCTTAAAGGAGCCTGTGATTTGAAGGTTCTCTGTTTTTAGGTAAAGCTCTGTGCCTGGCTTTAGCTTTGGTGCGTAGATAACATCTGTTTTTCTAACAACATCCTTTAGTGCATAGCTTGCACGATATACATTATCAATAGTAAGCATATTTTGCCTCTTTTCCTTTAATTTACATTAGGCTTTCGATAAATTGCTCAGCACATCTTGCACTACGATTTCCTCGTCTCAGAGCAAATGCCTCTGCCTTTATATCAAGCTCGTTTTTATCCATTATTATGTTATTTCTCTTTGCTAGCTCATGAACGATTTCAAGATAAAGCTTTTTGTCTGGCTTTTGGAAAAGAACAATAAGTCCAAAGCGCTCCGACAAGGAAAGGTTTTCCTGAAGGGTATCGTTTCTGTGAACATCATCACCTACGCGGTCTCCAAAGGTTTCCTTGATGATATGTCTACGATTTGAGGTCGCATAGATAACTGAGTTATCTGCCTTTGCCGATGCAGAGCCCTCAAGCGCTGCCTTAAGCATGCTGAAATTATCGTCGTTTTGATTGAATGACAAATCGTCGATAAATATGATGAATTTCAGTGGGTTTTCGCTAACCTTACCCATTACATATGGAAGGTGGCAGAGCTGATCCTTACGAAGCTCTATCAATCGAACACCCTTATCAAAAAATCTGTTTGCCACAGCCTTAACGGTTGAGGATTTGCCTGTGCCAGCATCTCCACAAAGAAGGGTGTTTGCTGCTGGTCTGCCCTCAATAAATGCCTCTGTGTTTGCAACAACTCTTGCGCGCTCATCCTCGTATCCAACAAATTTGGTAATTGCAGTTTTATCGGCACTGACAATAGGCTCAATTTCCTTGTTGTCAGAAAGACGGAACATGCAATATGATGAAAAGATGCCGTAGCCATATTTTTCAATGCCACTAATTCTCTTTTCGTAGCGTCTTATAAGGTCAATTTTCTTAGACCTGAAGGGGGATGCATATATAAGCCCCATATCGCACGCAAAATCCTCTGTCGTAAGAGCGGCAAAGCTCTCGAACACTAAAAGCTCATTTTTTACAGCCTCTTTTATACTCTTTGATATAGGAAGCCTATGAGCGCGAGATTTTATATATACATTCTCGTCCTCAAATATAAGACGACAGGTAAGGTCGGTAAGTGAGCCACCCTGTGTGTATATTTCAGAGGCAAGTGATGCATATGCTTTTATTTTTTCGTCCTGCTCCGTTGCGCGACAGTAGGCTGAAAAGCTTTTGAAAAGTGGCTTTTCTATAACTCCACGAAATACGCTTGACATACAGAGCTTAAGGTATAAATCTTTTAGCTTTGACATATTAAATGCACTCTATAATTTTATCTGTTATTTCCTTTGTGCCAAGTGACTCTGCACCGTGAGCAAGATCTGCCGTACGATAGCCAGCCTCAAGCACCTTATCTACTGCCTTTACGATCGCTTCGCTTTCCTTTGCAAGATTGAATGAATAAAGGAGCATCATAGCGCCTGATAGAATTGTCGCTATTGGGTTTGCCTTATTCTGTCCTGCAATGTCAGGTGCTGAGCCATGAATTGGCTCATAAAGTCCCTTTGTTGTTTCATTAAGCGATGCTGAAGGTAGCATTCCTATTGATCCTGTGATTTGTGACGCCTCATCAGAAAGAATATCACCAAACATATTTGAGGTTACAATTACATCAAATTGTGCAGGGTTGCGAACAAGCTGCATTGCTGCGTTATCAACGAGCATATCGGTGCATTCTACCTCTGGATATTCCTCAGCAATTTCGTGAACCACCTTTCTCCAAAGACGAGAGCTTTCAAGAACATTTGCCTTATCTATGCTGATAAGCTTGCCCCTGCGCTTCTTCGCGCTTTCAAAGGCTACTCTTGCAATTCTCTCAATTTCCATGCGCGAATAGCATTCTGTATCGTATGCCTCCTCGCCATATTTGCCCTCTCTCATTCCACGCTCACCAAAATAAATTCCACCTGTAAGCTCACGAACTATCATGATATCGAAGCCATTTTCAACGATGTCTGCACGAAGTGGGCACTCATCCTTAAGTGCTGGATAAAGCTTTGCTGGACGAAGGTTTGTAAAAAGATTCATTGCTGCACGAATGCCAAGAAGTGCCTTTTCTGGACGCATATTGCCTGGGAGAGTGTCCCATTTTGGTCCACCTACTGCACCAAGAAGCACGCTATCTGCCTCAAGACAGCCCTTTACTGTTTCCTCTGGAAGTGGCATTCCGTGCTTATCTATTGCACAACCACCAATGTCATATGGTGTGAATGTAAATTTATGACCGTATTTTTCGCCGATTACCTCAAGCACGCGAACTGCGCTATCAACGATTTCTGGGCCTATTCCGTCGCCCTTTAAAAGTGCTATGTTTAAATTCATTTTATTGCCTCTTACTTTATATCTCCACGACGGATTGATTCAATAAGTCCACCGTTTGTGATTATTTTTTGAATAAATTCTGGGAATGGTTGGGTTTTATAGGTTTCGCCACTTGTAAGGTCATAGATAAGACCATTATCAAGGTCAGCCTCTACCTTATGTCCGTCCTCAATAGCCTCTGCAGCCTCTGGACATTCAACAATTGCAAGGCCGATATTTATTGCGTTACGATAGAAAATTCTTGCAAAGGTTTTTGCAATTACAAGTGAAATTCCACTTGCCTTGATTGCGATTGGCGCATGCTCTCTAGATGAGCCACAGCCAAAGTTATAGCCTGCGACCATAATATCGCCCTTTTTAACCTTTTTGACAAAGTCCTTGTCAATATCCTCCATACAGTGAGAAGCAAGCTCACTATGGTCACTTGTATTTAGATATCTTGCTGGGATAATTACATCAGTATCTACATTATCGCCATATTTGATTACTGTTCCTGTAAAATTCATAGTAGCTCTCCTCTCTTAAATGTTATTTGGGTCTGCGATTTTACCTGCAATTGCGCTTGCTGCAGCAACTGCTGGGCTTGCAAGATAAACCTCGCTTGTTACATCGCCCATTCTGCCAACAAAATTACGATTTGTGGTAGCAACTGCCCTTTCGCCTGCTGCCAAAATACCCATATATCCACCTAGGCATGGTCCACAGGTTGGGGTTGAAACTACACAGCCTGCCTCAATGAAGATTTTAACAAGTCCGTTTTCAACTGCCTTTAAGTAAATATCCTGTGTTGCTGGAATTATAATTGCACGAACATTTTTTGCTACCCTTCTACCCTTAAGTATCATTGCAGCCTCTTCAATGTCCTTGTATTGTCCGTTTGTACAAGAGCCTATAACTACCTGGTCAATTTTTACATCTCCAACCTCATCAATAGTTCTTGTGTTTTCAGGAAGGTGTGGAAAGGCAACTGTTGATTTGATAGTGGATAGGTCTATTTCATAAACCTCATCATATTTTGCATTCTTATCTGCCTTGAAGGAAACGATTTCTCTATCTGAGCGCTCCTTAATATATGCAATAGTCTGCTCATCAACCTCAAAAATACCATTCTTTGCGCCTGCCTCAATTGCCATGTTACAAATTGTAAGACGGTCGTATATTGTAAGCTCAGAGCAGCCCTCACCAGTAAATTCCATTGACTTATAAAGCGCGCCATCTACACCGATTTTTCCAATTATATGAAGAATTACATCCTTGCCTGATACATGCTTATTAAGCTTGCCCTTCAATACAAACTTGATTGCTGATGGAACCTTGAACCAAGCCTTGCCTGTTGCCATTCCACAAGCCATATCTGTTGAGCCAACTCCTGTTGAGAATGCGCCAAGAGCGCCATATGTACAGGTATGTGAGTCAGCGCCGATTACTACATCTCCTGACACAACAAGTCCCTTTTCAGGAAGAAGCGCATGCTCAATACCCATTCTACCTACATCGTAAAAATGAGTTACATTCTTTTCCTCGCAGAAGTCACGGCACATTTTGCACTGAACTGCTGCCTTTATATCCTTATTTGGTGCAAAATGGTCCATAACCATTGTTACCTTTTCCTTGTCATAAACCTCACTTACACCTATTTTGTTAAACTCCTTAATTGCCACAGGTGAGGTAATGTCGTTACCCAAGACTCTGTCAAGGCTTACCAAAATAAGCTGTCCTGCCTCTACGCTGTCAAGACCTGCGTGTGCAGCAAGAATTTTTTGTGTCATTGTCATAGACATAATATTTATTTCCTTTCATGCGTTAATTTTTACAATCCAAAGCATACTATCGCAATAATACGCTTTGGATTGTCCACCACCGAGGTGATGGACTAATTGTGGAATGATAGCAACGATTTCCACAGCTATTAATTGTTAATGATTTATGATTGCGCCCTTATCTGCTGACGAAACCATTTGTGAATAACGCTTTAGATAGCCTGTGATGTTTTCCTTACGCTTGATTGGCATTTCTGCCTTACGCCTTGCAAGCTCCTCGTCTGACACCTCAAGGTTGATTTTGTATTCTGGGATATTAATTGAAATAATATCGCCATTCTTAACATAAGCGATTGTACCACCACTTACTGCCTCTGGAGAAACGTGTCCGATTGAAGCGCCTCTTGTAGCGCCTGAGAAGCGTCCGTCTGTAATAAGAGCTACATCCTTATCAAGTCCCATACCTGCAATTGCAGAGGTTGGGGAAAGCATTTCTCTCATACCGGGGCCTCCACTTGGTCCCTCGTAGCGAATAACAACTACATCTCCCTTTACAATTTTGCCTGCGTAGATTGCACTGATTGCCTCCTCCTCGCTCTCATAAACCTTTGCAGGTCCAGAGTGAACAAGCATTTCTGGCGCTACAGCACTTCTCTTTACTACACAGCCATCAGGTGCTAAATTACCCTTAAGCACAGCAATTCCACCTGTCTTGCTATATGGGTTTTCAACTGTTCTTATAACCTCTGTATCAAGGTTCTTAGCATCAGCTATATTTTCCTTTAGGGTTTTGCCTGTGCAGGTCATAACTGATGTATCAATAAGGTTAAGCTTTTCAAGCTCCTTAAGAACTGCGTAAACTCCACCAGCCTCGTTCAAGTCCTCCATATAGGTTGGGCCTGCTGGAGCAAGGTGACAAAGGTTTGGTGTCTTTTCGCTGATTACATTTACATCATCAAGATTGAACTCAACGCCACACTCATTAGCTATTGCTGGCAAGTGAAGCATGCTGTTTGTTGAGCAACCAAGTGCCATATCTGCAGTTACTGCATTTTTGATTGCAGAGGCTGTCATTATATCTCTTGGACGGATATTCTTCTTAACAAGCTCCATAACCTGCATGCCTGCATGCTTTGCAAGCTCTATTCTTGCAGAATATACAGCTGGGATTGTACCATTACCACGAAGTCCCATACCAAGAACCTCTGTCAAGCAGTTCATTGAGTTGGCAGTATACATTCCTGAGCAAGAGCCACAGGTTGGGCAAGCCTTGTTTTCATATTCGCAAAGCTTACAATCGTCTATTGCTCCTGCTTTATAAGAGCCTACTGCCTCAAACATAGCAGAAAGGCTTCTCTTTTTGCCATCAACACGGCCAGCAAGCATTGGTCCACCGCTTACAAAAACAGTAGGAATATTAAGTCTTGCAGCTGCCATTAGAAGTCCTGGAACATTCTTGTCGCAGTTAGGTATCATAACAAGTCCGTCAAAGCCGTGTGCCATTACCATTGCCTCGGTTGAGTCAGCGATAAGGTCACGGGTTACAAGGGAATATTTCATTCCCACATGACCCATAGCGATACCATCACATACGGCAATAGCTGGGAACATTATTGGTGTTCCCCCTGCCATTGCAACGCCAAGCTTTACTGCCTGTGTGATTTTATCAAGGTTCATATGTCCTGGAACGATTTCGTTATATGAGCTAACGATACCGATAAGAGGACGATCAAGCTCCTCTTTTGTAAGGCCAAGCGCCTTATAGAGTGAGCGATGGGGCGCGTTATGTGCGCCGTCAACTATTGTATCCTTAATCATTTTTTTGCCTTCTTTGATTAGTTGTTAATGAATTTTTCCTCATCAGCCCAGCTGTAAAGCTCTCTGATTTCCTTACCTACAACCTCTGCTGGATGCTCTGCTGCGATTTTTCTCATAGCGTTGAAGTGTACCTGGCTTCCTGCGTCAGACATGTCGAGAAGGAAGTCCTTTGCAAAGGTTCCGTCTTGAATGTCGGAAAGAACCTTCTTCATAGCCTTCTTTGTGTCCTCTGTGATAATCTTTGGACCAGTGATGTAGTCACCATATTCAGCAGTGTTAGAAATTGAATATCTCATTCCCTCAAAGCCACTTTGGTAAATGAGGTCAACGATGAGCT